>JAFDYM010000350.1 GCA_018267435.1 Bacteroidota bacterium
GGTATGAGCATGAAAGATGCGGTGTATTTGTTGGAGACGTTGGGATTAAGAGTGAATGTGATAGGAAGAGGCAATGTGGTAGCGCAAAGCAAAGCAGTAGGTGAAGCTATAGTGAAGGGAGCAGTAATAACGATTGATTTAAGATAGAATGATAGCATTAAAGGACATATTGAATCGTGTAGCTACTGTGCAAGTGGTGGGCGCTACTGATGTGCGTGTAAACGCGCTACAGATAGACAGCCGCAAGGTGCAGGCAGGCGATTGCTTTATTGCTATTAAGGGCACGGCTGTAGATGCGCACAAGTTTATAGCGCAGGTTATTGAACAAGGCGCTACTTCTATCATCTGCCAAACACTACCTACTGAGATAGTGGAAGGCATAAGCTATATAGTGGTGGCTGATAGCAGCAAGGCATTGGGTCAGTTGGCAAGCAACTACTATGCTAACCCTTCTGCCGAAATGAAAGTGGTAGGCATAACAGGTACCAATGGTAAAACATCGGTAGCTACATTGTTGTTCCGCTTGTTCCGTGCATTGGGTAATAACGTTGGTTTGCTATCTACCGTGCAGAACCAGATAAACGAGGAAGTAATTCCTTCTACCCATACCACGCCCGATGCTATTAACTTGAACAAGTTGATGAGGCAAATGGCAGATACTGGCTGCACATATTGTTTTATGGAAGTAAGCTCGCACGCGGTTGACCAAAACCGTATCAGCGGCTTGCAGTTTGCGGGTGCTGTATTTACTAATCTAACGCACGACCACCTTGACTATCATAAAACATTCGACAACTACATAAAGGCTAAGAAGAGATTCTTTGATGAACTACCAGCGAGTGCATTTGCATTGACCAATGGCGATGATAGGAACGGCAGTGTGATGTTGCAGAATACTAAGGCACATAAGTACACATACGCACTACGCACCCCTGCCGATTTTAAAGGCAAGGTGATAGAGAACAATGTAACGGGCCTGCAACTGGATATAGATAACCAAGATGTGCACACGCGCTTGATAGGCGAGTTCAATGCATTCAACCTAACGGCTGTGTATGCAGTAGCAAGGTTGTTGGAAGTTGACAAGATGGAAGCATTGACCATGCTATCTTCTTTGACTCCACCTGAAGGCCGCTTCGACCAAGTAATATCTGCCCATGATAAGGTAGTAGGTATAGTTGACTATGCGCACACGCCTGATGCATTGAAGAATGTATTGCAGACTATAAACGCAGTACGCAATGGCAATGAAAATGTATTGACCATAGTGGGTTGCGGTGGTGATAGGGATGCTGCTAAGCGCCCGATAATGGCGGAGATAGCTTGCCGCTATTCTAACCAAATAGTGTTGACCAGCGATAACCCACGCAGCGAAGATGCAGGTGAGATATTGAAAGAGATGTACGCAGGTGTGCCGATAACCGATAGGAAAAAAGTGTTGACCATAAGCGATAGGAAAGAGGCAATAAAAACGGCTTGTACGCTGGCGCAGAAGGGTGACATTATTCTGCTAGCAGGTAAAGGGCATGAAAAGTACCAAGAGATAAGTGGAGTGAAACATCCATTTGACGATAAAGCAGTATTGCGCGAAATGTTTGAGGAACTAGGTAAATGATCAATAACAAAAAAGAGCTACGATGTTATACTACATCTTTAAATTCTTGAAGGAACAATGGAATATACCAGGAGCAGGCTTGTTCCAGTATATATCTTTCCGCGCCGCCATGTCGGTTACTTTGTCGTTGATTATTACCATTGTCTATGGTAAGAACATTATCAACTTTTTGCGTAGCCAGCAGATAGGCGAAACCATACGCGAGCTTGGTTTGCAAGGCGAGAACCAGAAGAAAGGTACACCTACTATGGGTGGCTTAATGATACTGGGTTCTATACTTATACCAACCTTGCTATTTGCGCGTATCGACAACGTATACATATTGTTGATGCTTATATCTACTATATGGTTAGGTATTATTGGTTTTGCAGATGATTACATCAAGGTGTTTAAGAAAGATAAGCGCGGCCTTGCGGGTACATTCAAAGTAATAGGTCAAGTTGGTTTGGGTATTATAGTGGGTGCGGTGTTGTACTTCAGCCCAGGTGTAATAACCAAAGAAGAAATACCAATGGGCGAAGTGTATAAATACGACAGCGAGAAGGTAACAAAGATAACGGATGATAACGGTGCAGTGCACTACATGGTAAGCGAAAAAGCGCCTACTACAACCATACCATTTACTAAGAACCACGAGATAGACTACTCGGTTATACTGAGTGCATTCAATGCTGATTGGGCCAAATACGCATGGCTAATATTTATACCTGTTGTCATCTTCATTATAACAGCAGTAAGTAATGGCGCGAATTTGACAGACGGTATAGATGGGCTCGCTACGGGTACCTCCGCCATAGTAGGTGTGGTGCTAATGGTGTTCGCTTATGTAAGTGGTAACATCATCTTCGCCGATTACCTAAACATAATGTACATACCCAATGCGGGTGAGCTGGTAATATTCTGCGCGGCGTTTGTGGGTGCGTGTATCGGCTTTCTATGGTACAATGCTTACCCTGCGCAGGTGTTTATGGGCGATACCGGTTCATTGGCATTGGGTGGCATCATAGCTACGCTGGCCATTATAGTTCGTAAGGAGCTATTGATACCTGTAATGTGTGGCGTGTTTATGCTGGAAACTGTATCGGTAATGATGCAGGTAAGCTATTTCAAATACACTAAGAAGAAGTTTGGTGAAGGCAGAAGGATATTCTTGATGAGTCCGCTGCACCACCATTACCAAAAGCTGGGTATGCACGAAAGCAAGATAGTATCGCGCTTTTGGATAGTGGGTATTCTGTTGGCGGTATTAACCATGGTAACATTAAAGATTCGATAGTAGCAATGGGCAAGCGGTTAGTCATACTTGGTGCGGGCGAAAGCGGATTCGGTACAGCGGTACTGGGGCTGAAGCAAGGCTATGACGTATTCGTAAGCGATGGCGGCAAAATAAAAGACATCTACAAAAAACAATTGAACGATTGGAAGGTAGAGTTTGAAGAAGGTACGCATACCATTGATAAGATATTGAACGCTGACTTGGTAATGAAAAGCCCGGGCATACCAGAGAAGGCGGAGATAGTAAAGCAGATACGTGCGAAGGGAATAAAAGTGGTGAGTGAGATAGAGTTTGCATCGTGGTACACCGATGCGAAGATAGTGGGTATAACTGGCGCCAATGGCAAAACAACTGTTACCTCGCTTACTTATCACTTGCTGAAGCAAGGCGGCTTGAACGTGGGCTTGGGTGGCAACATAGGCACCAGCTTCGCTTTTCAAGTAGCTACGGAAAGCTTCGAATATTATGTGTTGGAAATTTCAAGTTTCCAGTTAGATGATATCGAAACATTCCGTCCACATATAGCGGTGCTTACCAACATTACGCCCGACCACTTGGACCGTTACAACTACGATGTGCAGAATTACATAGCATCGAAGTATAACATCTGTAAGAACCAAACTGCGGAGGACATATTCATCTACTGTGCCGATGATGAATTGACGATGCAGAACATAGATAGGTATCCGACAGCTGCGAAGAAACTGCCGTTTAGCTACGAGCAGGAGATAGCAGAAGGCGGATATGTAAAAGAAGAAAACATCATTATTAATTATAACAACCAAAACCCATTCACCATGTCAATCCAGGAACTAGGATTAAAAGGACGTCACAACGTTTACAACTCATTAGCAGCTGGGATAGTAGCTAATGTTTACGGCCTGCGCAAAGAGCAGATCCGTGAGAGCCTTGCAGATTTTAAAGCATTGGAGCACCGCTTGGAGCCAGTATCGAAAGTACGTGGTATCGAGTTCATCAACGACTCGAAAGCTACGAACGTGAACAGCTCATGGTATGCTCTTGAAAGCATGAGCCGCCCTACTATATGGATAGCTGGTGGTATAGACAAAGGCAACGACTACACTGTATTAGAGAAGTTGGTGAAGAGCAAAGTGCGCGCACTTATCTGCTTGGGTACCGATAACACAAAACTACATTCAGCATTCGGTAGAATGGTTGATATCATCGTTAATACTTCTAACATGAACGATGCGGTACGTATGGCTTACCAACTGGGTAACCCTGGCGATGCTGTGTTGTTATCACCTGCATGTGCCTCATTCGATTTGTTCGAGAACTACGAAGACAGGGGCAGGAAATTTAAAGATGCAGTAGTGCAACTATAAGAGGGAAACGAAAATGTGAAAAGTGAAATTTAGAGATTGTCGAAAGCAGTCTTTTAAATAGCAAAAACTATGGCGGCGATAGCTGAAGAGAAGAAGGATGGTATAGGCGGAATGATGGTTTCATTTCTGCAAGGCGACCGTATGATATGGATGGTCGTTATCATTCTATTTATCTTCTCGATGCTTGCTGTGTATAGTGCCACGGGTACACTTGCATACCGTATGCAGGTGGGCAACGAAAAGTATTTGATGAAACAAATACTGATGGCCGTATCGGGTATCTTACTCATGTTCGGTACGCATCTTGTCGACTATAAGTACTACTCGCGTATATCGCAGGTGTTGTGGTTTGCAAGTATCCCGTTGTTGATATATACCATGGCATTCGGTACTGAAATAAACAGTGCAAGCAGATGGCTTACGCTGCCCGGTGTAGGTTTAACCTTCCAAACATCTGACTTGGCCAAGCTGGCGCTGATCATGTTCCTGGCACGCCAGTTATCATTAAAACAAGACCAGATTAAGGACTTTAAGGAAGCGTTTATACCTATACTTCTACCAATAATTGTAACTGCATTATTGATAGCGCCCGAGAACTTGAGTACGGCGGCAATACTATTCTTTACATCGGTGTTTGTGATGTTCATCGGTAGGATAGCTATAAAGCATATTGCCTTACTTTTCGGCGCAAGTACTATAGTTTTTGGTTTGTTTTTTCTATTGCTGTTTGCACTGCCCGATAGTATGATGGTGGGCAGGATGAGCACTTGGAAACATAGGATAGAAAACTTTAGCGAGAACAAAGAAGATGCGGACGAAGACTATCAAGTGCTGCAAGCAAAGATAGCTATAGCCAAGGGTGGTGTGTTCAACATAAATCCCGGCGGTAGCGAGCAGCGCAACTTTTTGCCGCACCCATATTCCGATTTTATCTATGCCATCATTATTGAAGAATATGGCTTGATAGGCGGTGCGTTTATAGTGTTGCTATACTTGTTTTTGTTGTATCGCTGCATACGCATTGTTATCAAAGCGCCTAAGGCATTCGGGGCATTGCTGGCAGTAGGCTTAGGTGTGGCGCTGGTTATTCAGGCTATGATAAACATGGCCGTAGCCGTAAACCTTGTGCCAGTAACAGGTGTAACCTTGCCATTGGTAAGTATGGGCGGTAGCTCAGTAATATTTACATCGTTGGCATTTGGAATTATACTTAGTGTTTCACGAAACATAGAAACAGAAGAGAAGGAGGCGGGCTTTGCATGAAAAACTTGAAAGTAATAATAAGTGGTGGTGGTACCGGGGGGCATATATTCCCTGCAGTGGCTATTGCCAATACTATAAAAAAACGCGTGCCTAATGCCGACATACTTTTTGTGGGCGCTAATGGCCGCATGGAGATGGAGAAGGTGCCGCAAGCGGGTTATAAAATTATGGGCTTGAACATAGCGGGCTTTCAGCGCGGGTCTATTGTTAAGAATATAGGACTGCCTTTTAAAATGCTGAGCAGCATACTGGGTGCGTACAACATAGTGCGCGGGTTTAAGCCTGATGTGGCAGTAGGTGTGGGTGGCTATGCCAGCGGTCCGCTGTTGAGGACGGCAAGCTTTATAGGTGTGCCGACTGTGATACAAGAACAGAATTCATTTGCTGGTGTTACCAATAAATTATTGGCGAAGAATGCAAGTGTGATATGCACTGCTTATGATGGCATGGAAAAGGTTTTTCCTAAGCATAAAATAGTGCTGACGGGTAACCCGATACGCAGCGAGATAGTGAACAGTACTGCTACGCGTAGCGAGGCTATGAAGTACTTCGGGCTTGATGAAAACAAGCGCACCATAATAGTAGTGGGTGGTAGCTTGGGCGCACGTACCTTGAACAAAAGCATAGAAGCTATGGTGGACCGCATAGCCGAGAGTGGCGTGCAGGTTCTATGGCAAACGGGTAAGATATACTTTGAAGATTATAAGCACATAGGTGCCGAGCAGAAGGATATAAAAGTGGTGCAGTTTATAGATAGAATGGACTATGCCTATGCTTGTGCCGATGTAGTTATATCGCGTGCAGGTGCGCTATCGATAGCTGAGTTGCAGGTGGTAGGTAAGCCAGTAATACTGGTGCCATCGCCGAATGTAACGGAAGACCACCAAACACATAATGCCATGGCATTGGTGAACAAACACGCGGCCATAATGGTGAAGGACGATGAAGCAAAAGTGAACTTAGTGCCGATAGCAATCGACTTATTGAATGATGAAAAGTTGCGTAAAGAATTAAGCGAGAACATAAAACAAATGGCGATAACCGATGCCGCGGAAAGAATAGTGGATGAGATACTTAAAGTGGCAAGGAAGTAAAACCGATAACATGAACCTGAAGGATATAAAGAAAGTTTACTTATTGGGTATAGGCGGTATAGGCATGAGTGCCTTGGCGCGCTACTTCAAGCAGCTTGGTGCCGAGGTAAGTGGCTATGATAAAACGGCTACTGCGCTTACAAAGGAACTGGAGGCCGAAGGTATAACAGTAACTTTTGAAGATGATGTAGATGCGCTGCCAAAAGATGTTGACTTGGTGATATACACACCTGCCATACCAAAGGAGCATAAGGGTTTCAACTACTTTAAAGATAATAACTACGCCTTACATAAGCGCAGCGAGGTGTTGGGTATTATATCTGCCGATAAGTTTACCATAGCCGTAGCAGGCTCGCATGGTAAAACTACAGTTAGCTCGATGATAGCGCACATATTGACGCAATCGGGTTTTGGTTGCTCGGCGTTTTTAGGTGGTATAGCGGCCAACTACAATTCTAACTTTATACATGGTAGAAACGATGTAGTGGTAGTAGAGGCCGATGAGTTCGATAGGTCGTTCCACAGGTTAGCGCCTGATATGGCTGTGATAACTGCGGTTGATACCGACCACTTAGATATATACGGTAGTAAGGAAGCGATAGACGAAGCCTTTGTTGAGTTTACGAATAAAATTTCTGAAGAAGGCTTTTTGGTGATAAAAGCTGGTCAAAGTATAGAAGAGGATTTGCCTGTGTTGGACAAGGCCTTCTATGCATTGAACGATGAAAATGCCGATGTGTATTGCAGCAAATATTGGGTACTTGATGGAGGCTATTTGTTCAATGTAATGTATTACGGTAAAGAGATAAAAGGCTTCCGCTTGAACATAGGTGGTTTCCATAATATTGAGAATGCCATAGCTGCTATAACTATAGCTAAAGAGCTGAAGATTGAAGATGCTTTGATTAAAGAAGCTGTAGCAAGTTTCAAGGGTATCCGCCGAAGGTTCGAGACATTGCTATCTACCGATAAGGTTGTGTTTATAGATGACTATGCACACCACCCAGAGGAGATACGGGTATTCCTGGCATCAGTTCGCGAACTGTATCCGCGCAAGAAGATAACGGCAGTTTTTCAACCCCACTTGTTTACCCGCACCCGCGATTTGGCTACTGAGTTTGCACAGCAGTTGAGCATAGCTGATGAAGTAATCTTGTTAGATATATACCCAGCACGCGAACTACCAATTGAAGGCGTAACATCTTCATTGATATTTGATGAGATAACAAGTAGCGAGAAGCACTTGATAAAGAAAGCTGAGTTGCTAGATACTATTAAGGCAAACAAAAACATAGATGTGTTGGTAACGATTGGCGCAGGTGATATCGATAAGTATTTGAATGATATAAAAGCAGAGTTGAGCAGTAGGTAACATGAAGAAGTTCTGGCGCATATTTAAAAAGGTGATGATAATACTTGGTGTATTGTCGGGCGCTACGCTATTCATAGTGGTACTTACTTCTGCCATAAAACATAAGCAAGCTGAAGAGTGTACTGCGCTACAGGTTAAGATAGATTACGACTCTGGACTTTCGTTCCTTGATGAAGCAGAAATAGCACAACGTGTTAACTACCTAAGCGGTGGAAACATAGTTGGCAAGACGTTATCCACAGTTGACTTTCGCACCTTGGAAAATGAGATAGAAAAGAATCCTTATGTAGATGCTGCGGAAGTGTTCGCTGACCAATCAAATAAGGTTGTAGTAGATGTTGTACAGAAACGTCCACTGCTTAGAGTAATAAACAATGACGGTGTTAGTTATTATATAAGTGAAAAGAATGAAAGGATACCTACGAGCACTAAATTTACATCGCACGTAGCAATAGCTTTGGGTAGCGTAGCAACGCACCGGGACACGAAGCGAGATAGCGCTGTGCAGGCCGCTCTTTATAACCTTGTGCAATATGTAAGGCAAGATGAATTTCTGGATGCAATGATTGACCAGATATATGTGAAGGAGAACGGAGAGTTTGAATTGATGCCGAAGACAGGTGGACATGTTATCATGTTCGGCAACGGCACTAAAGATATAGAGCAGAAGTTCAACCGCTTGAAAACGTTTTACCGCGAGGGGCTAAACAAGATAGGCTGGACAAAATATAAAACCATTAACCTGCAATATGAAGGGCAGGTGGTTTGCGAAAAAGGAGACACAACTAACGTATTATAACATACCATTATGGCTTTGGCACACACAAAAGAAAACCCGATCATAGTAGGCCTTGATATAGGTACCACTAAAATTGCAGCTATTGTAGCACAGCGCGACCAGTTCGGCAAGTTGAAGATACTGGGTATAGGCAAGGTGCCGTCGTATGGTGTTACGCGTGGCGAGGTTACCAACATAAAGAACACTACTGAAGCTATAGTTGAAGCAGTAGCTGAGGCTGAACGCCAAAGCGGTTTCAAAGTAGAGAGCGTGTTTGTAGGTATAGCTGGTCAACACATCAGCAGCAAGCAAAGTCGCGATATATATACCTTGAGCAATCCTGATGAAGAGATAACGAAAGAAGACCTGCGTCAAATGGTACAGAATATGCACCGCGTGGCATTGGAGCCGGGCGAGCGCATCATTACTGTATTACCGCAGGAGTTTTCGGTAGACAATACGCATAACATCATCGACCCTGTGGGTATGTGCGGTAGCAGGCTGGAAGCTAACTTCCACATAATAACTGGCAAAGTAACTGCTGCGCAAAACATCAAAAAGTGTGTTGAGCGTGCTGGTTTGAAAATGGCAGGTTTGTTCCTAGAGCCATTGGCATCATCGGCTGCGGTATTGCACCAAGATGAATTGGAAGCAGGTGTAGTGCTAGTAGATATAGGTGGTGGTACAACAGATGTAGCCATCTTCAAAAGCAAAATAATACGCCACACTGCGGTGATACCTTTTGCAGGTAACATTATAACTGAAGATATAATGGAAGGCTGCAAGTTATTGCGCCCACAAGCCGAGAAGTTGAAGACAAGCTTCGGTAGTGCATTGCCTAACGAAACACACGAGAACGAGATAATATCTATACCTGGTATTGCTGGCCGCGACCGCAAAGAAATATCGATGCGTACATTGGCACACATCATCAATGCCCGTATGGAAGAAATATTTGCGCAGGTGTATTTCGAAATAAAGAGCAGCGGTTATGCCAACTCGTTGAACGCGGGTATAGTAGTAACAGGTGGCGGTTCGCAGTTGAAGCACTTGAAGCAGTTGATAGAATATACTACTGGCTTATCGGCCCGTATAGGTTACCCTACTTCTTACCTAGCTAAAGAAAACAAAGAAGAGTTGAAGCACCCATTGTTTGCTACAGGTCTTGGTTTGACTTTGGAAGGATACAAAGAGTATGGCAACATGAAGGACGACCAGCGCTTGGAATACTTCACCGAGCTATACGAAGTAAAACAAGCTGTGGTAGAAGAGCAGCCTACGGTTATAGTAGCAGAAACAGTAGTGCCTGATGCTGATTTGGAAGAGGTGGTTTACGAAGAAGATATATACGACGTAGAGGAAGAAGAGGATGTAGTAACACCAACTGCACAACAAAAGCAGCCTAAGAAGAATATGTTGCAGAACATGACCGAGTACTTCAAAAACTGGTTTGAAGACGATGCGGTAAACGGCGACTTTGATAAATAGTACACAACACACCATTATAACAAGGAACACATTAACTAACAAAACCTGAACAAGCCGGAGAGAAATGGCGCAAGGGAAAAATCAATTAACTATGGAACCTCTTTTTCAATTCGATTTGCCAAAAGAGCAATCATCAATTATTAAGGTATTCGGCGTGGGCGGCGGTGGCAGCAATGCTGTAAACCACATGAACGACCAAGGTATTATAGGTGTAAACTTTGTGGTGTGCAATACCGATGCGCAAGCATTGGATATGAGCCGCATACCTAACAAAATACAGTTAGGCCCTGCCAGCACGCAAGGCCTAGGTGCAGGTGCTAGGCCAGAGGTAGGCGAGAAGGCTGCCGAAGAATCGATAGAGGCTATAAAAGAACTATTGAACAAAAATACCAAAATGGTATTTGTAACTGCCGGTATGGGTGGCGGTACAGGTACCGGTGCTGCCCCAGTGGTAGCGCGCATAGCCCGCGAAATGGGTGTGCTATGTGTAGGTATTGTTACTACGCCGTTCTGGTTTGAAGGTAAGAACCGTTACAACTCGGCTATGGAAGGTATAGAGAAACTACGCGAGAACGTTGACACTCTACTTATCATCAATAACGATAAGATACGCGAAATGTATGGTAACCTTAAGCGTTCTGAAGCTTTTGGCCATGCCAATAATATATTGACTACAGCTGCTAAGGCTATATCTGAAATCATTACCGTACCAGGTGAAATAAACGTGGACTTTGCCGATGTGCAAACAGTAATGAAGAACGGTGGCTCGGCTATAATGGGCTGTGCTACCGCCGAGGGCGACGATCGCGCTATACGTGCTGCACAAGGCGCATTGAACTCGCCGCTATTGAACGATAGCGAAATACGTGGTGCTAAAAAGGTATTGGTAAACATTACCACCGGCGCTATGCAGGTAAC
>JAFDYM010000351.1 GCA_018267435.1 Bacteroidota bacterium
AATAGTATTACACCTATACATCTACCTCTGCAAAAAAGAGGTAGAGTTTATCGAGCAGAATGAGTTTCACATTCTAAAATAGATGTGCCATGAAAACCATTCATTTGCTTAAAGCAGATTTACTTATACAATGCTTAATGGCAATAGTTAACTTAGGGTTAGGTGTTTTCGCCTTAATGGATAATGTAGGGTTAATATTTATGTTATACTTCCAGATATTGATTAATCTGTACCATTTTACAACTAACCTTATACATCTTCAAGCTAAGGGCCGTAACCCTATTTTTACTAAATATAGAAAGTACTACCGAAACTTATGTTTAGTGTATGTACCAAGCGCTGTTCTATTTACAATGCTATTTTTGGGGCTAACTGAACAAATTCCTAATATTAATTGGGACACGGCTATTGTTGTAGTTCTATTAACCGTTTGGTTCATTATTCCACAAATAGTCCTCCACATCTATATCTATCTATCTGAGAGAGAGGTTGACTTCATTGAGCAGAACGAGTTTCATATTTTAAAATAGAGGTGCCATGAAAACTATTCATATTCTTAAGGCAGACTTATATTTTCAGTGTCTATTAGCATGTTTAAATGCTTATCTGTTACTCACGGCATTGCGTGCGAATAATGGTTTTGTTTTGGTAATACTTTTTCAAGCCTTCATTAATATCTATCATTTTTTTACAAACCTTATACATATTGGTGAAAGCAATAAAGCATGGTATTATTTAAGGTACAGGTATTACTATATGTACCTCACTATATTTTACTTGCCAGTTGGTTTCCTGTTCACCTTAGCCAATTTGAATGATGAAAATATGTTCTACAAGATATGGCTCATCATCCCACAAATAGTGCTGCATTTGTATATCCTTCTTTGCAAAAGAGAGTTGGATCAAAAAGTAAAGAATGGCATTTTAAAATAACCACCATGGCAACCCTAACCCATAAAACATTGTTGTACGACGGTGCTTGCCCTATGTGCCAGGCATATAGCCAAGGCTTTGTAAAGCTAGGCACGCTTACACCGCAAGGTCGCGTTAGCCTAATGGATGCCGACCAAGCTATCTTAGCCAAGGTTGACATTAACCGTGCGCGCCACGAAATACCACTGGTAGATACCCAAACAGGCGAGGTGCTATACGGGGTAGATGCCCTAGGCATGGTTATAAGCAACACCTGCCCTGTAATGGGCGAACTGCCCAACAAGCCCTGGGCCAAGGCGCCCTTCCGCCCGCTGTATAGTTTTATATCATACAACCGCCGCGTAATAGCCGGCACAGGTAACAGCCCTTGTGGTAACGACTTTGCGCCCGACTTTCATTTAGGCTGGCGCATGGCGCTGATAACAGGCGGTATTAGCTACACAGGCTTGTGCATTTACCTATTCTGCCGCCTAGTAGGCATAGCCGATGTGTTGCAGGTTTTCGCTTTTGTGTTTGCCTACTTTATGTTGCTGCTCACTACTAATTTATTCAGCGCGCATACACCACAGCAAAAGTGGGACTACCTCGGCCACCTAGGTGTGCTGGGCATAATAGAAGGTAGCCTATTTGTGCTGACTGCCCTTGCCGCCCGCAGCAGCAATATGATAGGATTGCTGTTTGCGGGGCAAGGTGCGGGCAGGCTGTTGGCCCTATATCTACACGCCCAGCGCGTTAAGGCCAATGGCTACAACCCTCGCCTCAATATTGCTTTTGCCGTAGGTGCATTTATGTTGGTGGTGTATTTGGCTTATATTATTAGGTAGAATAGAACGCGGATGACGCAGATAACACGGATAAATGCAGATAATATAATTGAAACGTTCTTAGTCCCGTAGGGACGATATCTTGGTAGAAACAATAAGGTAAGATTTCGAGAATCCCGTTAGGGATGGTACTCTTTCTCTAATTCGGATTTCAAAACATTTTTGTGCGCAGATGACGCAGATTGATAACATGAACGCAAATAATTTTTTGTACCTAATTATCATATTAATCTGCGAATGAAGCCGCAGGCTGAATCAGCGACAAAGAAAAATATATTTGGCACGGTGCTATTGCGCCTTTGGCTATAGTATCCGCGCCACGCGTGTACGTACTGTACCGCCCCGTTCATAGATATTTCGCTTGTAAATCTTTATTTTCTCCCCTTTCCACAGTAGCGTTGAAAAACAGTTGGGTAATAATGCCGCGCGGGCATTAAGTTTGTGCAGCAGCTAAACCATGCCCCATTGGGGAATTAAACTGAAAAAACAATGCTATCAGACTACGTAGTAACAGGTAAAAAGGACACCCGCTCTGGTTTCGGCGCGGGCATTTTGGAACTAGGCCGCACCAACCCCAATGTGGTGGCGCTGTGTGCCGACTTGGCGGGCTCGCTTAAGTTGGATGAGTTTATCAAGGAGTTTCCCGATAGGTACGTACAAGTAGGTATTGCCGAGGCGAACATGATAGGCATAGCTGCAGGTATGACCATAGGCGGCAAAATACCTTTTGCTACCACTTTTGCCAACTTTGCCACAGGTAGGGTGTACGACCAAATCCGTCAATCTGTTGTGTACAGCGGCAAAAACGTAAAGATAGCTGCTAGCCACGCGGGTGTAACCCTAGGCGAGGACGGCGCTACGCATCAGATACTAGAAGACATAGGCATGATGCAGATGTTGCCAGGCATGGTGGTTATCAACCCATGCGACTATAACCAAACTAAGGCCGCTACCCTAGCTGTAGCCGAGTACGAAGGCCCTGTTTACCTGCGCTTTGGCCGCCCGGCTTGGCCCATATTTATGCCAGCCGACCAAAAGTTTGAAATAGGCAAAGCCATAGTAATGAACGAGGGTACCGATGTTACCATCTTTGCTACCGGCCACCTGGTATGGAAGGCCGTAGAGGCTGCCCAGCAGCTACAGGCCGAGGGCTTAAGCGTGGAGCTAATAAATATACATACCATTAAACCTCTGGATAGAGAGGCAGTCATAAATAGTGTAAGCAAAACCAAATGCGCAGTAGTAGCCGAGGAACATAACCGCATAGGCGGCCTAGGTTCAAGCATAGCAGCGTTGCTGGCCAGCGAGCTTCCAACACCATTGGAGTTTGTAGCCGTAAACGACAGCTTTGGCGAAAGCGGTACACCAGACCAACTATTGAAGAAATACGGTTTGGATACCCCTAACGTAGTAGCTGCTGCCAAAAAGGTAATGCAGAGGAAGAAGTAAGACCTACTACCAAATAGTCTTGCTATCTTTCTATACCAATTAAACACCAATTTGCACTAAACCCGTGCAGTATGACAGACCGTGAGCTCATAGACCTGTTCCATAGCGGAGCGCGCGAAAAAGCGTTTACTATTCTGGTTGAAAAATACCAGCAAAAGGTGTATTTCCATATACGCCGCATGGTAAAGGACCACGACGATACCGACGACGTACTGCAAAACACCTTCATAAAAGTATGGCGGGGTTTAGAGAACTTTCGCAACGAGGCACAGTTTTACACTTGGCTATACCGCATAGCTACTAACGAAACCATTACCTTTTTGAACAGTAAAAGCAAAAAGGCAACCGTGGCATTTGATGGTAGCGATAGGGGGGATGATGAGGAAGGCTTTGCACCCAGCAACTATATAAAGGGCGAAAGCAACCCTGTAGACGGCGACGATATACAGGCGCGCCTACAAAAGGCTATTGATAGCCTGCCCGAAAAGCAGAAATTGGTGTTCAACCTAAGGTATTACGATGAAATGCCTTACGACCAAATGAGCGAAGTGCTAGATACAAGCGTGGGTGCGCTAAAGGCCAGCTACCACCACGCGGCACAGAAAATAGAGGCTTTTTTAACAGAGAGGGATTAAACTAACGAAAAACGATACCGTCATAACAGGGCTGTGGAAAATAACGAAGACATATTAAAAGAATTGCGCGAGATAGCACCAAAGCTTGCAGGTATAGAGAAGAAAAATCTCTTTACTGTGCCTGAAGGTTATTTCAGCAACCTGAATAATGTGTTGATGCACAAGGTGCAGCTAAGCGCCGCCGCGCAGGAGTTACCGCAAGTAGCACCCCTGCTGGCACAGCTTAAGGGCTTGCAACAAGCCGAAGCGCCTGCGGGTTATTTTAGCAGCTTTAGCACTGGCCTGTTGGGCAAAATACGCGCTAGCGAAGTAGCTGACGAGCTACAAGCCCTAGCGCCTGTGCTTAGAGGTATTGAAAAAGTAAATGCTTATGAAGCCCCGGCCGGGTATTTCAATACACTAGCGCAGCAGGTATTGGCGCAAGCTACTGCCGAGCAAAAGCCTGCTACCGCCAGCGATATGCCTAAATGGTTGCAATCGGCCAATTTTGTATTGGAAGGTATAATAGGTGCCGTGTTCAAGCCTAAGTATTCATTTGCCTTTGCAGGTAGCCTAAGTATGATGATATTGGCAGGCATGTTTATGCTAAAGGTGGAACAGTGTACCGATGTGGAGTGCCAATTGGCACAACTAAGCACTGCCGAGCTAGATGCCTATATGACGGAAAACGCCGACGAATTCCATGCTTCGGTGTTGGATATTTCAACCGATGAAACAAAGTTGAAAAAGCGTAACGACAAGGGTACTTTAAGTATCGATAAATATTTGGAAGCTGAGTTGACCGACGAAGATTTGGAGAGTGCCATATACTAACCCGTACATGGTAATTGATCTAAACCTTAAAAAAACAAAAGCAAAATGAAACGTGTGAAACAAAACTTAAAAACAATAATGCTGGTCCTAGGCCTGCTGCTAAGTGTGGGCAGCGCTACGGCACAGGGTAGGGGCGATGGTCCACCGCCGGGCGGTATGGATAAGATAGAGTCGCTACGTATAGCCTTTATAAGCGAGCGCCTTGACCTTACGCCAGAGGTAGCCCAAAAATTTTGGCCGGTGTATAACCAATATGTAGCCGAGTTTAAGGCACTACGCGAGTCATCGGGTTTTGGCCCTGGCAAGCCCGAGCCTACTGCCGATGAAGCTTTGGAGTTTGAACAGAAGAAGCTGGACCTAAAGAAAAAATACAAAACACAGTTTGAAGCCGTAATAGGTAAGGATAAGGTAAATATGCTTTACCGCCTTGAAGAAGAATTTCGCCAAAAACTGCGCGAACTGCACGACCAACGCCGTGGGCAAGGCGGCCACCCTGGTCCACCACCGGGCGGCGGTCCGCCACCAAGATAGTTTATACAGTGTTGTAATAAAAAGGGAGCATGCAAATGCTCCCTTTTTTATGCTCAAAATATTGCAACTCATTTTTCATATTCTATAAATAGAGTATTACATTTACTATTGAACCAAATAAAACAATATGAAAACAAAGCTACTAAGCTTATTGCTGCTACTTGCAGTAGGCTCAACCCATCTACAGGCGCAGTACTGCGGCAACTCGGGAACTGCGGTGTGTACGCCGCTTACAGGATTAGAGGCTGGTGTGTTTGACGCCGAGCAAGTAAGCTGTATACCGCGCAACACCAATATAAGCGAAACAATATTTTTTAAAAATTTCACAACCTTTGCTTACAATGGTGTTGATATCACTATTGACTCGTTGCACATAGATAGTATAGGCAATCTGCCTTCAGGCATATGTTGGGCAACTAATAAAAGCAATAATATTTTTAGCAGAGGAGAAGAAGGATGCTTAAATTTTAGGGGCGGCACATCTGCACTTCCTGGGCAATACAAATTGCGCATGTTTGTTACAGCCTATACCAATATCGGGACAATAGGACCTAATCTTGATTTTGAGACACTAAATAATGTGTTATATGTTCGCGTTGTTGCGTCGGCTACATCGGTGTGCCCGCCAATAGATACTAACCAAACTGCGAATTTTGTGCCTGGCGAAAGTATACAGGAGCTATCGCAGATAAGTGGCAAGGTTTATATAGATGCCAATAGTAGCAATACGTATGATAATGGCGAAATAGGAGTGCGCAATGTGCAAGTAAGCGCTGGTAGTAACACAGCCCTTACAAATGCTACTGGCACCTATACCTTGTATGTTGACCCCGGTACATATCAGGTAGCCGCACACACCGATGCTGGCGGAGGGTTAAGTTATGCCAACGGCACCGTGCAGGTTTCGGCTGCGGCAGGTCAGCAAACTAGTAATGTAAATTTTGGCGCTACTGTTGCACCAGATTATTGCACTGCACTAACAAGTGTGGTAAATACGGGAATGCCTCCAAGGCCCGGTTTTGATAATACTGTTAGAGTGTCATTGGTAAACTATCTTTCGGCTAGCCCTCTATCGCTTAAGTTGAGGTTAAGTTACAATAGCCAACTACAAACTTATTTATCAAGTACACTAGCTACAAGTGGCCAAGGATCTGACTACATAGAATGGGATATAAGCGGCTTGGCTGTAAATAGTACATGGACCGTGGATGTACATTTCAATACAGATATAGACAGTACGTTTGGTCAAGCGCTTTTGTACAATGTCTCTGCTACAGAAGTGTCGTGCCCTAACCTATTGATCCGCGCTAGCGAAGAAGTGGTGGTTGTAGGTTCATATGACCCGAACGACAAAGCAGTATCGCCTGTGGGCTATGGCAGCTGGTATGGTGTAAACCCTGATAAGCATGAGGACTTTACTTATAAAATACGATTCCAAAACACGGGAACATTTTTAGCCGAGAAGGTAGTGATAGTAGATACTATATCGCAGCACCTTGACCTTGGAACGCTAAAGGTGCTAAGCGCATCGCATAATTATGAAGTGGAGATAGGCAACAACAGGGCGGTGAAGTTTATATTTAACCAAATAATGCTGCCCGATAGCAATAGCAACGAACCTGGCAGCCATGGCTATGTGCAGTATAGCATAAAGCCGTATGCCGGCTTGGCGCAAAATGTAGAGATAACTAACCGTGCCGATATATACTTCGATTTTAATCCGCCTATACTTACCAATACTACCTTAACCACTATTGACTATGTAGACCATACCCTTACAGGTATAAAAGGTGCACAAGGCGGCTATAAACTTAGCTTGCACCCTAACCCTGCCAATAACATGGCTACTTTAACTATAGATAAGGAGC
The DNA here is from genome assembly GCA_018267435.1 of Bacteroidota bacterium. Taxonomy (GTDB): domain Bacteria; phylum Bacteroidota; class Bacteroidia; order Chitinophagales; family LD1; genus Bog-950. The sequence continues at coordinate 7,054 of JAFDYM010000351.1, forward strand.
TAATAGGCAAAGAGGTGGTATTGCTAAACCTAAATGGCCAAGTGCTGCAAAGCAGAATAGCTAGCGATGTAACTACCACATTCGACCTTGGCAAGCTTGCCGCAGGCGTATATATAGTAAAAGTAGAAAGCGCTACCTTACGCCTAGTGAAGCAATAAACGTATTAGTGTTGTTGTAATAAAAAAGCGCTGAGGGATAACCTCGGCGCTTTTGCTTTTTTATGTATTTGCTTATACTTTCTTATTCTTTAGTAAAGCGCTTGGTGTAAGTATTGCCGTCAGCCTTAATGCTTAGTAAATATATGCCGCTGTGCAGGTCTTCAATGTTCAACTGTGCAGCGGTGCTGTTTAGGTTGCGCTCCATTACTTTTTCGCCAAGCAGGTTGTACACGCTTATGTTGTTCATGTACTCATCGGCTTCTACATTTACCGTGCTGCTGGCAGGGTTAGGGTATACGTTTAGCTCAATAGCTTTGGCAGCCTCGGCTATGCCGGTAGCTGAACCGTTCAATGTATATAGCTTAAAAAAGTCCCAAATTTCTTGCGATGCATTGATGTCTTTATTAGTAACACCAATGTTAATAGTGGCACCTGGCCAGGTGTGGCCACCGCCTATTACCTTGTATAGCCATACTTGCGTGCCGTTGCTGCAGGTTTTGTACTTTATCTTCAATACAGTGCTGCCATCGGTGGTATTGGTATTGGCTACGCCAGTAGTTTCAGGTGTGCTTATACAGTTGTTTTTATCGGCCCAGAATTCAAAAACCGAGTCGGTGCCTAATGAGCTTGATGTGCCATTGTAAGGCACGGTAGGGTCGTCGGTACCGTGTATTTCAAGGGTTGGCACACGGCGGCTAAGGGCGCAGTTGCTGGTCATGTTGGTAGTCATGCTGCCAGTTACCGAAGCTATGGCAGCTATACGGTTTTCAAGGTCGCAGGCTAGGCGGTAGCTTTGGTAGCCCCCGTTGCTCATGCCACAGCTGTATACACGTGCAGGGTCTATGCCATACAGGGTGTACATGGTATCTATTATTTTAGAAATAAAGCCCACATCATCGGGCGAAGTGCCATTGTATGGAGGCAGGAAGCCCGAATTCCACGAAGCGTTCAAGCCATTAGGGTACACCACTATAAAGTTGTTGGCATCGGCAGTGGCGTTCATATTGCTATATAGCATTTGCTGGCTGGCATTGCTGGTGTAGCCGTGGTGGTTGAATACCAATGGTAAGTGGCTGCCCGCCGTGTAGCCCGTAGGCAAGTGTACTATAAATTCGCGGTCGGTGTTTTGGTAGTTCAGCGTAAAGGTTTGCGCGCTAAGCCTTAGCACCATACTGCATATCAATATTAGGGGTAGAAAGTGTTTCATATAGTACGAAGATATTGAAATTAACAGCGATACGGAAATCCGCTTCGTTGCTGCATATTAACAGTTAAGGGGTATTATTTGTTATTTTCTGCAATGCAGGGCGGTTTGCATCGTTTACAGGCTATATTTACTGCCCAATTAACAACCATGGTAAAAGTACCCCGTTTTTCAGCCGCACGCCCTTCATTTCAAAACGAATTGAAGAAGCGAGTGGATGCCTATTTTGCCGAAAAGAAAATAAAGCCTACAGGTAACTGGAAGCTGTATAGCAAGAGCATAATATTAACCTTGACCTTTATTGCCATATACGTGCCATTGGTGTTTTTTACACCAGGTGTAGTGCTATCGGTTATACTGGCCATGTTGTTGGGTTTGAACGTGGCAGCTATAGGTTTTAACGTAATGCACGATGGCGCGCACGGCAGTTATAGCAACAGCAGCGTGCTTAACCAAATGGCGGCTAGTAGCCTCGATTTTCTGGGCGGTAGCTCGTTTATGTGGAAGGTAAAACACAACTTGATACACCACACTTATACCAACATTGAAGGTTTTGACGACGATATAGATATAAAGCCTTGGATGCGTATGACCATAACGCAGAAGAAGTACTTCTTCCACCGCTTCCAGCACATCTATTTCATTATGCTGTATGCATTGCTGTACTTGTTTTGGGTAGCAATAATGGATTTCAAAAAGTACTTCAGCGGCAAGGTGGGCGAAATAGAGATAAAAGAAATGAGCTGGAAGGATCAAGTTACCTTTTGGGGTAGCAAGGTGTCGTTCTTGTTCTTCTTTGTGTTACTGCCAATATATATGACCAGCATACTGTCTTACTTAGTTGGATTTTTTATTTTTTCGGCTACAACGGGTATTGTTATAAGCATGGTGTTTCAATTGGCACATACGGTAGATGAATTGGAGTTTCCGGAGCCGAATGCCGAAACCAACCGCATGGAAGATGAGTGGGCTATACACCAAATAAAAACAACTGCCAACTTCGCTACCAAAAACCCGGTTATAACCTGGTTTGCAGGTGGCTTGAATTATCAAATAGAGCACCACTTATTTCCGCGCATAAGCCATGTGCACTACCCCGAGCTAAGCAAAATAGTGAAGAAGACAAGCGAGGAGTTCGGTATAAAGTATATGGAGTTTCCGCGTATGCGCAGTGCTATATGGGCGCACATACTACTGCTTAAGCGTGTAGGCGCAGCTGCTTAGGGTTGGTGTATAAGCCGCACAAAGGTTTCTTTGCGCGAGTCTACACGGCCATTTACATCAGTTACTGCTGTTAAGCGTATCATATCATCTTTCAATGTACCTACTACGGTAGTAGTTTGCTTGGCGCTTACGGGGTTAAAGTCGCCAGGGTTTAGGTATACCGCTATTTTAAAACGGAGAGTATCGTTAGTGTAAGTATAAGGTGCGCTGTATAGCACGTTTGGCTTTTTAGCAAAGGCCGCGGGTATTTTATCGGGCAGCTCGGGGCTGTTGAACATGCGGACCGTGCCTAGTGTATCGAAATAATAACATGCCCTTCCATCGGTCATGTAATCGCTACAATAAAAACCAGGCTTAAAAGCCTGCTTGCTTTTCTTAACGGTAAAGGTGGCATCTTGCTGTGCAAATGCTAATGATATTAATAGGGATAGGCTTAATAGTACTTTCATACCACATGTATAACAACTACAACGTAGAAAAGTAACAAAGCGTATGGTAAAAAAATACACCCTTGCCCAAAACATAGCATACTGCCAGTTTGTAAAGCTAAGGGTGTGGTGCAGGGGTAAAGTATAATTTTACAAGCTAGGGTGGTACTTGCTGGTATAGTAAATAAAAAACCGGCTGCGTGTGAAACAGCCGGCATGCGTGTGTGGCGCATTTGCTTAGTGAAAAGAGAGTTTGATATTTTTTGAACCTATGGCAGTATTGACCCTTGCTATATACATGCCTTTCGGCTGGTTGCTTAGGTCAATGCTTGCCTTAGTGTTTGCTTTCAGTTTTGTTATTTCTTGGCCATTCAGGTTGCTTACGCTTATCTCCATTTCATCGGCACTGCCAAGGCTTATATTAAATATTCCGGTACTTGGGTTAGGGTAGGCCATGGCTTCTATGCTCGGTACCTCATCTACACTTAGCGCTATCCCGTTTCTATTGTAAACGTCGATGCCATAGCTTAGGTTGCCTGCCCATAAATTGTTTTTTGCGTCCACGCATAGCGTCATTACGTTGTTGTCGGTTAAAGGGCTGTTGCGTGTATTAAGGCTATCGAACTGTCCGTTTTCGTACATCCATATGCCATGTAGGTTATCGCTTACGTACATAGTGCTACCTACAAAGGCTATGCTGCTTACGCTTTGGTTGCCTACATGCTCGGGCAGTAGCCAGCTGGTGTAGGTACTACCGTCGTACTTTATTATACCGCCGTATATAGTGCCGAAATAAATGTTGTGGTCGGCATCTTCGCTTATAGTGTTAATGGCATCGTAATATTGCATTATGCCTACGGTGTTAGTGTCGTTGTGCAGGCTAAACTCGCCATTGCTGTATTCTATTATACCCTTAAAGCTGGCTATGTACACTTTGTTGCGTGTTTTATCGCAGTGAACATCGCGGGCGTATAATCCTTCTAAGTACGCTGGGCCGCCATTCCACGGGTTGAATAAAGTAAACTGGCTGCCATCGTATTTGGCAATGTAGTTAGGCCCTGCTAGCCATATATTGCCTGCTGCATCAACATCCATTTGGTCTACACCATTAGCCGATAGTACACCATTGCCTAATTCGGCCCAAGTGCCGTTTTCATATACCATTAAGTAGTTGTTGGGCGTAGCTGCGTATAACTTACCATTCAGCTCAAGTGCGTCCTCAATATTTGGTTGGTTATCTATCTGCCATGCATCTACAAAAGTGTTTTGTTCTACGTCGAATTTTTGTACGCCATACTGGCTAATTACCATCAGGTTTCCATCAAGTGTGGGTTTAATTTTGCGCACCCAGTTATTGTTTAGGCCAAATCTTTTTAAGTCGATTGTTTCTACTGCAAACTGTGGGTTTTTGTGTATTAGCCTAACATCATTGTCGTTTATTATGCCCTCCCATAGGTCATCGGTATTTGATATATGGAATGCGGTAGTAGTGCCAAAATCGTCGGGTGCTGGCACAAAGGTGTGGGTGCCATACATGGTGTATAGGTATTTATCTTGCGTAAGTAGCATAAGATTGCCATGCACATCTTTTTGCATTTCTACTATTACGCCGGGCGTATGGAAAGTGTCTACCTCTACACCGTTTACAAATTTGGCAACATCGCCATGGTCGCTAGCATAGTAATAAGTACTGTCATTTGCCACGTATACTTTCGAATCGCTATAAGCAAAGGTAGAGGTAGGGATTACACTTAGCTGATTAGTATTTGGGTTGTATATGAAAGGCTCGTTGCCAGCGCAAAGTAAAGTTCCATCGGATAACAGCTCTATATCCCATGCCGCGGCGTTAGAGCTAGTGCCATTTAGCAGATAGCCCGTGTACTGTCCGTTTTCAAACTTATATATACCGCGGCTAGTGGCGCACCATATAGTGCCATTGGGTGCCATCTTCATTTCGTACAGCCTTACGTTGCTTATGGGGAAAGGGTAGTTAACCCAAGTGCTGCCGTTATATTGTGCCAAGCCATTATCGTAGGTGCCTATCCATATATCGCCTGTTATCATATTGGGCAACACACGCTCTACCGATAAAGAGGGCAATGCGCCCGGTCCTTTTTCGAAGAATGTTTTTGTGCCTGTGGTTTTGTCATACACCATTAAGCCACCTTTGGCGGCTACCCATATATTGTTGCCGTGCGGTGTTATCTGCGTTATGCTAGTGTAGTTGCCTAGGTTCTTCCATTGGTTGGCACTAGCTATATTTATTGCTAACGATAGCAGAAGCAGTAAGCCCATTTTTGTCAAAGTCTTTTCCATACCCATTTATTTTCTACCACAAAAAAACTACATACTATATATATCGGCAAGCTAATGTTGTGCCATAAATTAAAAGTCTGATTTTGCTTATTAGCCTATCTTTCTACACTAAGTTAATACTATTTCGGGGCTATAATGCGTGGGCCAAAAACGCTTTGTGGCTGCAAATGGTATGGCAGCTAAAACGTATTTTATAACTTGCAGGCTACAATTGAAACTAGCTAGCGTATGGAAGTATTAAACGACGGATTGTGTAAGAGCTGTGGGGCACCGCTGAAGAAGATAAACCTGCAAGGCAGGTGCCAATACTGTAATACGCCATATTCGCAAACTAGAACCCAAGCCCAGGTTAACCAGCCCTCACCTACCAAAAGTATAGATGCCATACGTACCGAGCGAGATGCCGAAATGTATATAGGCGCAGCCAAAAAAGCAGCTTATGTTTTTGCTGCTACCGTTATTCTTATGCTAATATTATCTATAGCAGGGGTTGAGAAAAATTCAACCATTAAAACGTTGGGCAATGTAGTATTAAGCACCAGCTTGTGGGCGGCTATCATATTATATATAATAGGACGTGTAAAACGCAGCAAGGCGAAGCGCATGAGATAGCTTACTCCCTATCCACCACTACCTTTTCTACAGGGTTGGCGGTCATTTCTTTATAGGTTTCGCGGTTCTTTACTACATCTACGCCCATAAATATGGCATTGCGTAGCGAGTCGGCTTCAGCTATGCCTTTGCCTGCTATGTCGTATGCTGTGCCGTGGTCTGGCGAGGTGCGCACTATGTTCAATCCACCTGTATAGTTTACACCCGTACCGAACGATAGTGTTTTAAAAGGCACTAAACCTTGGTCGTGATACATGGCCAACACCGCATCGAACTTGTTGTACTGGTGCGCACCGAAGAAGCCATCGGCCGGGTATGGACCAAATGCATATATGCCTTTATCCTTGGCGCGGTTTACCGCTGGTGCTATTATCTCTTTCTCTTCTTTACCTAGCAAGCTATTATCGCCAGCATGTGGGTTAAGTCCCAATACGGCTATGCGCGGCTTGTGTATCATAAAGTCGCGCTTCAAGGTAGTGTTCAGTGTTTCAAGCTTGCTCGATATCAGGTTGCTATCTATCTGCCCCGTTACATCTTTCAATGAAACATGGTTCGTTACCAAGCCCACGCGCAGGCTATCATCAGCCAATAGCATCATGTTTGTTTTGCTGCCTGCTGCTTCTGCTACATATTCTGTTTGACCTTTAAAGTTGGCTTGGTGCTGGTTAACCGTACTCTTGTTTATGGGTGCGGTTACCAATACATCTATCTCGCCTGCTACTAAGTCCTTCACCCCAGCCTCTAGGCATTGCAAGGCACGTAGGCCTGCATCGGCAGTCATTTGCCCAGGCTCTATGGTAGTCTGCTCGTTCCAGCAGTTGATAACGTTTACTGCCTTAGGGTTCAGTTTATGCGTATCGGTTACCTCCTGCATATTAAAGTGCTGCGCCTTTATAAGCTTGGCATAAAAGCTAAGCACGCTGCGCTGCCCATACACTACAAACGAGCAATGCCTAAACACGCGCTCGTCTTCCAAAGCCTTTATAATTACTTCGGGGCCTACGCCATTGTAGTCGCCAAGGCTTATGCCCACTTTATATCTTCTTTCCATAGTGTATAGGTTGCTCGCAGAAGGCGCAGACAACAAAGAATATTATCTGTCTCGTCTGCGTTTGTTGCAAGAAATGAATTAATAGTTTTTCAAAAAGTCGGTAACCATACGCACGGCATACGCAGTGCCGAATTTGCCACGGTAGCTATCTTCTTTAAGGCTGTACGCAGGGCCAGCTATATCAAAGTGCAACCAAGGGTAATCGGTAAAGTGCTCCAAGAATTTACCTGCCGTAATAGCGCCGCCTTCTGGTCCACCTATGTTTTTAATGTCGGCCACTTCGCTCACTATCATTTCGCCATATTCATCCCACATAGGGAATTCTACCACACGCTCATAAGTGTTGTTGGCGCTAGCTTCTACTTTCTCCTTCACACCTTTATCTGCCGTGCCCATATACACACTGGCTACGCCGCCTATGGCTGCCTTGGCAGCACCCGTTAACGTAGCAAAGTCGAACACTAGTTCTGGCTTGTATTGTTTAGCGTAGTGCAATGCATCGGCTAGTATCATACGGCCTTCGGCGTCAGCGTTTAGCATTTCTACGTTCAAGCCGCTCATCATAGTTACTACATCGCCGGGTACATAAGCGTTGCCACCTGGGCGGTTATCGGTAGCAGGTATTAGGCCCACTATGTTTATAGGTAACTTTAGTTGCGCTACAGCGGCAAATATACCTGCCACGGCTGCGGCACCTGCCATGTCGCACTTCATCATATCCATGCTGTTGCCAGTAGGCTTTAGACTCAAGCCACCAGTATCATACACTACACCCTTGCCTACTAGTACAATTGGCTTGGCATTTTTAGCCTTAGTGCCTTTGTATTCTAATATGGTAAAGGTAGGTGGGTCAACACTGCCTTTGTTTACAGATAGCAGACCGCCCATTTTCAAGGCAGTTATTTTCTTCTTATCGAATATCGTGGTTTTGAAGCCGTACTGCTTGCCTGCTTTGGCTATATCCTTGCTCAGTTGTACTGCTGTAAGGTACGATAGCGGCTCGTTTACCAAGTCGCGACTAAAAAAGTTGGCTTCCACCAGTTTGCTTACCTCGTCAAGCTCCGCTTTTTCGGCGCTGCGGGCGTCAACGTGTAGTTTGGCAAGGGTTTTAGGCTTTGTATCCTTGGTTTTGTATTTCAAAAACTCGTAGTTGGTCAAGGCTAAACCCTCTACAAAAGGAATAGTTAGGTTATTAGGGCTGGCATTATACACCGAAGCCTCCTTCGCCTTTAGGCCATTTAGGAATTTATTTAGGCTGTAGCCTGCCT
>JAFDYM010000352.1 GCA_018267435.1 Bacteroidota bacterium
AGGGTGTTTTCATTCGGGCTCATCCTTTCCATCGCGTTCATGCTGATTATTTCGTTGGTTGTATCTACGGTACTTACTGCGGCAAGCGATTACCTGCAGGCAGATTCATCCAAGTTTCTTGCGTTGCTATTTGAAGGTATCAATTTCATGGTATCCATAGCGGCAATATCGCTCTTGTTTGCTCTCATGTTCAAATACCTACCCGATGCGCATGTCAAGTGGAAGCACGTTTGGGTAGGCGGGCTTGTTACGGGCTTGTTGTTCACGCTGGGCAAGACTTTGTTGGCATTCTATTTCGGCAAGGCAGACCCGGGCTCGGGCTATGGCGCGGCGGGTTCAATCATACTCATCCTGTTATGGGTCAACTATTCTTCCATGATACTTTTCCTCGGGGCCGAGTTTACGCATACCTATGCGGATATGCGCGAAGGAAAGCCTTTGGAAGCGAAAAAGGATGATGCTAAGGAAAAGCAAGCGACTGGCGAAGTGGGCGTTATTGAGGAGGAGCAAAAAGATAAGGAGCCAAGTTACGGCGTATTGAGGGCAGTACCTTTTGTGTTACCTATATTGGCCGTATTCAATTATATCCTGCCCTTCCTGCTTCCATTGGTAGCAAAAAGGGTGGCGGCGCGATACGGAGTAGCGATTACTTTAAGGCGGGTAGCCATAGGACTGTTCAAGCCCACTATTGCTACCAAGGATTTAACCGTACGATATGGTAATTCGGTTGACGGTTCACATATGGTATTCGCAAGCGTACCATCCATTTCCCTTGACTACGCCCGTAGCGCATTTTTCCGCAAGCAGCTACAGGTAGAAGCTATAAAAATTACGAAACCTGAATTGGAGGTTGTGATGGGCAAAACCAAAGAGAAAGCAGGAAAAGAAGAGACGAAACCACAGCTAAGTTCCACAACGCCATCTATCTTGCCCATTATCGTGAAAAGGTTATCGCTTGAATCGGGGCTAGTAGGTTACAAGAATCCCGAGACGAAACCGTCAACGCAGATAAATATAGAGGCTATAGATATTTTTGCTCAGGCCAAAGAAGAAGGATTTATTGAGAATGTAGACTATGCAATCGAATTGGACGGCAAGCTGCTTGATGGCAAAGTTAAGGCAGTCGTTAACCTGAGGGCAGGATTTAAAAAACCTACGTTCGATATGAAACTTGAGCTGGCAAGTCTGAACCTTAAAATGCTCAATGATTTCTTTATGGCCTACGCGGGTATAGATATACATAAAGGCAGGCTCGATGTTTTCTCGGAAGCATCTGTCGTACAAAACAACATCAACGGGCATATCAAGCCGCTGATAAGCGATTTGGAAATGCTCGGCCCTGAAGACAAAAACAAGGATGCCCTGTCGAAGATAAAAGAAGCGGCTATAGGCTTTGTTAAGGAAAGCCTCGAAAATCAAACGCAAGACCAGGTGGCAACCGATATCCCGATTAGCGGCAAACTGGACAACCCTGATATCGGTATTCTACGTGCATTAGGCGCAGTAACATTTAATATATTCATCAGGGCATTAAGACCGAATTTCAATACGCTGTTTGAAGAAAGGTTTGAGAAATTGATGGTTAATAAAAGTAACAGAGAATAAACTTGTTGAATTAGGAAATCGGCGGCGGCAAGATAGAATCGGTATCCGCCGTACTCCGGGCATTCGCTCACCCCCTTCGGATCAAGTTGTTTTCCTTCATTAATTCCAATGGGAGGACACGTAAACAGGATATATTCCACGCTGAAGCTCGAGCAATGGCTTGTTTTAATATTTGCTGCGCAGATACATTGCGTACTGCCCGCCTACATTTGTATCCGTAGCAGCCGAAAGGAGATACATGCAATTTGTTATTTTGGAAAAATGACATAAATAAATTTTGTTTTCCTGATTTAATGCTTATATTGTACTTGGATTTGGGCCGCTATGCGCTCCCCAAAAGGGAGAGCGAATACTATTGTATTAAACAAACACCCCTGCCATGAAACCAGCACAACTATGGAAGGCCGCACTGCTCTGCGCCTTTCTCTCCATCTCATTTTCTACATTTTCGCAAACCGCCACCCTTGGCTATTTCGAGGCCAGTGCCTTGGAGCAAGGCGATAGCAGTTCGCTTGTCAGGTTCGCAACCGGTATCCAGGACTATGCCTCGGCGGATTCGCTTGCTTTCAGCTTGGTGGACGGCAGCGGCCAAACCGTGTACACCGCTTCCAACAGCGTTACTGCATGGAAAGATGCAGTGCCCTACAGGATAGAGGGCGGCGTGCTTTACCTGACCATAGAGGCCGGGCCTTTCGCCAGCTTGGGAACCTATAAGGCGGAAGCAAAGCTCAAGGCCTCAAACGGTGACCTGCTTGTATATACCAACAGATAGGCCGCGGCCGACTTTTCTTTTTCCATCTTTTACTTGAATCCCAAAAAGTCTTACCATGACATACCCTGCCATAAAAAAAGCGGCGATAGCCGCCGTATCCATCCTTTTCGCCACCTTGCACGGCTTTGCCCAAGTAGGCAAATTAGATAACAGATATTACATCAACGACGGCGGCAACTGGTCCATAACCAAAGTGCTCGTACTCCCCGACTCGTCGGTGCTTGTGGGCGGCAATTTCAGCAACTTCAACGGGAGGCCCGCCAAGGGCCTCGCCAAGATGGGGAAGGACGGTACGCACGACTGGTCCTTCGGCATAGGCCAGGGCATATCGGGCACTGACGCAAACGTGGAGTCGATGGCACGGCAGGCAGACGGCAAAATTATCGTGGCCGGCACCTTCACGGGCTTCGGCGGCAACACGTGCAACAGGATAGTGCGCCTGAACGCGGACGGGAGCGTGGACGGCAGCTTTGTTACGGGCACGGGCTTCAATGCCCCCGTAATGGACGTATTGGTGCAGCCGGACAGCACCATACTGGTGGCGGGACAGTTTTCGGTTTACAACGGTGCGTACACCGGCAGTACTATCGCCCGGCTCATGCCAAACGGCAGCCTGGACACCTCGTTCCATCCCTATCCGAGCCACTGGATATACTCGATGGCCAGGCAGGACGACGGAAAGATCCTTGTTGGCGGTATATACCAGACTACTTCGAAGGCACTGCGCAGGCTCCATGCCGACGGCAGCCTCGATACTACCTTCAACAGCGGCGGCGCGGGGCCCGGTGCAGGCCCCACCAACCTTTCGGTGTATAAGGTGGGGATTGTTTCAGGCGGCAGGATATGCATCACAGGGGCATTCCCCACCTATAACGGCACCCCGTCCAGCGGCATTGCCATACTAAACCCCAACGGCTCTCCTTATTCCGGGTTTGATCCAGGTACAGGTTTCGGGCACGCGCAGGCCTGGGACTTCGTGGAGCAGGCGGACAAGAAGATAGTGGTGGTGGGCAACTTCGGGTATTACAACGGCGTTGTTACCAACCGGATCGCCCGCATCGACTCCACCGGCGCGAGGGACACAGCCTTTGCGCTAGGCAGCGGTTTTAACGACTTGTGCCGGGGCGTGGCCCTGTTGCCCGACGGCAGCCTTTTGGCGGGCGGCAGGTTTTCGCTATACAATACATACGCACAGGCTTTCCTTGCCAAGATAAAGCCCGACGGCTCGCCCGCCATGGACCTGTTCCCAAGGCTTGGCCTTAACGGCCAGGTGTACGCCATAGCCAAACAGAGCAACGGCAAGACCATCCTCGTGGGCAACTTTACGCGCTTCAACGAAAGGCCCGTGCGGTTTATCGTCAGGCTGGAGGCGGACGGCAGCCTCGACACCGCCTTCGGGGGCGGCACAGGCGCCAACAATGCGATCCGCGCCTTGGTGGTGCTGCCCGACGACAAGATACTGGTAGCGGGCCAGTTCAGCCAATACGACGGCAACACAAAACGCTTGGTGGCCCTGCTGGAGGCCGACGGCACGCTGGACAATTCCTACAACATGAACCTGACGGGCGGGGGCGTGGCTTACTGCATGGCACAGGTGGACGGCGGCAAGATATTGGTGGGCGGAAACTTTACTTTGGCTGCGGGCAATACGCGCCGCGGCCTGTTGCGGCTGAATGCCGACCTTACGCTCGATTCCCCGGTGCTGGCAGGCAGCACAAACTACAGTGTCGGCTCTGTGGTCCAGCAGGCAGACGGCAGGATAATTTTTACGGGCGCTTCGGCAGGCTTGGCCAGGCTCGACACCCTGGGCAACATAGATACATCTTTCCATATAGGTACAGGTGCGCCCAATGCCGGTACCATAACCCTGCAGGCAGACGGCAAGGTACTGGTGGGCGGCACCTTCTCCCAGTTCAACGGCACTGCCGCAAAGGGCCTTGTGCGGCTGAACACGGACGGCACGCTGGACAGCGGTTTTGCGCTGAACACGGGGCCGGGGCAGGCAAGTATCTGGAAAATTATCCCTTACGGCACGGGCATGCTCATCGGCGGCACCTTCACGGCCTACCATGGCAGCCCCCGGTACGGCTTGGCATACCTGGACTCTACCGGCGCGCTGGGTACGGGATTCGATGCAGAAGCGGGAGTGGGCGGGGCCTTTACGCCGACGGTCAATGCGCTTTGCCACGACAGCTATACCGGCAGGGTGTTGGCGGGCGGCCTGTTCACCGCCACTGCCACGGGCATGCCCAGGCGCAACTTCGCGGCCTTTACGGGTGAATTCGATGGCATTGCCATTGACAGCATCCGCATAGATACCCTGCTGTGCGCGGGCGGCACGGCCAAGGTGGTATTTAAAAAGGTGAAGCCTTTCAACAGCGGCAACGTGTTCACGGTGCTGCTTTCAGACAGCACGGGCAGTTTTGCGAACCCTGTTGCTATCGGCAGCAAGGAAGCCGAAGGAATGGGCTGGGATACGGTTGATGCAGTCATACCTTCGGGAATGCCGCAAGCGAACGGTTACAAGGTAAAGGTTATTTCGACGAACGCAGCCAATACAAGCAACCCTTCCAACAAATTTATGGTGGGAAAGCCCTTGCCACCCAGCGTGCCCGGAGGGTCACAAACAGTCTGCACTGCCGATACGGCCCATACCTTTATATTCGATAGTATACGCGTAGGCAGTGGTGGCGATAAAATTATTTGGTCGTTAACGGAGAATTTTTTGGTATCGGATACGATAGATAATTATGATAGTATTTCGGTTACTGTGTTAGGATTTGGGGCTGATACTGTATGGCTGAAGAGCTGGAACATGGCTGCCAATTTGCTTAGCAAAACATCCTTCGTTACGGCTTGCAAGGGTCGGATACCTGATACAAAAAGCTATCATACGATGGAATTGGCCCTGAAGGATTCGGCAGTTGCCGTGTCAATATATCAAAGCCAATTGGGGGTCAAGTATAAATTGAAGCTTATTGATACATATATAGATAGTACGTTGGGAACAGGGGATACGATTGTTATTCGCAGCAATGCAATTTCAACTAATAAATCTTTCGTTTTAATTGCCTATGATACTTTAAGCCAGTGTGAAAGGATAATAGACACAATTTCTGTCAAGGCGTTTACATTTAATCCTGTAGATTACAGCAGAGCTACTTTATATGCCCAACCAGACAAATCATATTTCCAGATACGGCAGGAAATACAAAGCTATATCGATTCGCTGCATATCTACAAGGCCCTCAAAAAAGAAGAAGATACTGAAGAAGAGGAAGAGGACGATGTTTCACGAAATTTCTCGAGATGGGTCGATTTTTGGGATGCCCGCGTAGATAAGGACGGCTCTATCAAGGCTTCGACGGAAGCCATGTTCGATTATTTGCACCCGACAGTTCCGAATGATTGCGGGGAATCGGCTTTCGACCCAAAATGGAAATGCATAGGCCCTTTCGAGTCCAATGCGAATAGGATACAAAACCAAGGCAGGGTTATCGAAATTACTGCAAACCCCTTAAACCACAGCACCATTTATATGGGTAGCAACAGCGGCGGCATTTGGAAGACATATGACGAGGGTGCGAATTGGATAAACGTTACAGACAATGACGGCTATGGTGGCATGGGTTTTACCTCAATTGCAATCAATCCAGAAGATACCAACCATATTTTGGCAGCTACAGGTAAAAATTTGCCTGGTACCTGGGTTGACGGATCGGATGATGCATATACGATAGGGGTAATTGAAAGCTTAGATGGAGGGGCATCTTGGCACACTACTCCAATATCTTTCGACCCAAGCAGTTCTTGGTCGGCAGAGGCACCTCCTTATTCGCCCGATTTAGTTTTGTCGAAAAAAGTTTGGTTTGAACCCAACCCAGCCCTTGGTGATATCACCTATTACGCAATCACTGAATTACAATTGTATCGGGTAACCAACGATGTTAAAACACTTTTATATGAGCCGCCGCAACAGTGTGGAGCATATGCATATAGGATATTAGACGCCAAGCAAGACAACGGTTTTATTTATTTATCAATTTATGCTTATGGGCCTCTGCTTGGATGCAGTACCGTCGTAGGCAACGTACCGGACATTTGGGTGTACGACCTATCAAATAACACCGTAACTACCGATATTCGAGATAATTTTAATTATACGCTCTCAAATGCAACTATTGCCGATAGCAATCTTGCACAGATAAGAATATCAACCACAAATACAAGGAATATAAACGGTGATGCGCGGCTGTTTGCAATGTTGGATTATACCACTATCACTACCCCACAAGAAACACAGGTAGTCTTTTCCCATAGCGACGACAGGGGAGAAACATGGAGCGTGCCGGTAGTGACCAATAATCCATTAAACATCGGTTTTACAGATTTTATAGTTTCTCCCAATAATGAAAACGTAATTTATGTAGAAGGTAGAAGTAACCCATTTCGACTTATGGCTCGTTCTATTGATGGTGGCGCGACATTCTTGGCAATGCCGCAAACAAACATACATGTTGACGTTAGGGCGTATAAAATATATAACCCTAGTCCCCATGAAGCATCTATGACAACGGCTTGGACGGGTGATGGACTTTTGATGGGAAATGATGGCGGGCCAGCTATAAAAAGGATTGGTGGGGCATGGGAACCTATCAATGGCAGGGGATTGACGATAGGCAAGTATTATGGCTTAGGAATAGACCATGAGAATATACATACAACAATTGCTGGGGCGCAGGATGGAAGCATCAGCGGCAACGTTGAAGGGAAATGGCAAACATGCAACGAAGGCATAGGGGACAGGGGCGATTGTATCAATTTTGAAGGCTCGACTGATTGGCTGGAAAGTTGGAATTGGAATTTGCAGCTATCCCAAAGGAATGTGCCTGACAATTGTGCGACTGCTGGCACATTTGCTTATCCGAGTATTGGACGGGGGTTCCGCAATTTTACGTTGTTCCCAATCACACAGGACCCAAGGGACTCCAACAATATCTATATAGGCTGGGACAATGTTGCATCGGGCGTAAACCAATTCAGTACCACGCATGCACAGGATTTGGATCTAACATCGATTACAACCTATCAGGCAAGTAGCATTTTTCGGATAAGGGCCCTGTCCGTGGCATATGATCAATCTAATGAACGTGCGGTATATTATTCTCTAAATGATAAGGATTGGGGTGGCAATGGAGGTGTCAATTGGGGGATTTATAAATTGGATGAACAAACTGGTGTATCAACCGATATTTCAGGCAGCTTGTATAGTTCTACCGACAATACTGCACCTTTGAGACACGCTGTCATTACCGATATTGCCAACGAACCTGACAATGCGGAGCACATATTCATTACGTTTGGCAACTTCCAAAGCGGAAAGAAAGTTTTCGAAACGACGGATGACGGCGAGACATGGACCAATATTACGGGCTGCCTGCCGAATTTCCCGGCCAACAGCATATTGTACCAAAAAGAAGCGGACAGGCTGATTGTAGGAACCGACGTAGGTGTTTACTATAGGGATGCCTCTACAAGCTATATATGGAAAAAAATGAAAGGCTTGCCCGATGTTCCAATATACGACATGGAACTGCACGAATGCGGACAGATGCTGAAAGTGGCTACCTATGGCCGTAGCATATGGGAAGCCTATTTGCCGCCCCTCTCCGAACTATCCATAGCTACCAATACTACCTGGAACAGCAACAAGGACATTACCCAAACCGTCAGGATACAGCCGAACACGGTGCTGACGGTTACCAACGGCGCCGTTATAAACATGGCGCGCGGCACTAATATCATCGTAAGCATAGGCGCCAAACTGATAGTGGAGGAGGGAAGCATTATAACCAATGGCTGCGGTGCTATGTGGGACGGCATAATTATGGAGGGGAATAAGAACGAGCCACAGAACCTTTCATCTAACAATAATAATACAGCAACCA
>JAFDYM010000353.1 GCA_018267435.1 Bacteroidota bacterium
CAGATATATTTTAAACCAATGCGATTATTTTGAGTATAGCTAGTATAGTAAGAGAAAGTAATGGGAGGGAAGTAGTGCTTACGGGTCTACATCTATACTCACGTCGGTGCTGCGCAGGTCACCTACCGTTTTCATTCTATCTAGCACTTCCTGCAGGGCATGCTTGGCAGGGGTAAGGTCCTTGCTTTGCTTGCTGCTCTTTATCATAGCCTCTCGTATATAGTAGTTGTTTATTTTACTTACAAAGGGCTGGGCCGGGCCGAGTACTATGCCTTGCTTAAATTTTCGTGTTTCGTTTACTACATATAGTGCTGCTTGCTCTACCGCTTGCACTTTTTTATGTTCTAGGGTTATTTCTACCATGCGTGTGTATGGCGGGTAGCCAAATTGGCGGCGGTGAAGCAGCTCCCTCTCGTACATACGTTTGTAGTCGTGATTCAGCACGTCCTGTATTACAGGGTGGCTAGGGTCGGCTGTTTGTATTACCACGCGCCCGCGCTTTTGTTTGCGACCTGCGCGACCTGCCACCTGCTGCATTAGCTGAAAAGCACGTTCGTGCGAGCGGTAACCTGGATGGTGTATCAACTGGTCGGCATTTATGATGCCTACTAGGCTTACGTGGTCAAAGTCAAGCCCCTTGGTTACCATCTGTGTGCCTACCAATATATCTACCTCTCGGTTTTCAAACTTTGCTATTACATCGGCATAGCCGTTTTTGGTGCGCGTAGCGTCATAGTCAAGCCTGCTTACCTTGGCCGATGGAAATAGTTCCGCTATCTCATCTTCTATCTTCTCGGTACCCATGCCCACTATATCAAGGTCAATAGCTCCGCAGGCCTTGCATTTCATCGTCACCTTCTCGAAGTACCCGCAGTAGTGGCACACCAATTGGTTTTGAAATTTGTGATAGGTGAGACTTACATCGCAGTTTTTGCACTTGTTTACGTGGTTGCAGGTTTTGCATACCTGGTAGTTGGCAAAGCCTCGGCGGTTAATAAACAGAATTACCTGTTCTTTATTCTGCAAGGCCATGCTTATTTCCTCTACCAATATAGGTGTAAAACTACCCTGCATTTTCTTCTGCCTAGTGTAGTTGCGTATGTTGGCTACTATAAACTCTGGCATCTCTACACCGCTATAGCGGTTATTAAGCGTTACCAAGCCGTACTTGCCTGTATCGCAGTTAAACCTTGTTTCTACCGATGGCGTGGCTGTGCCTAGCAGTACCTTGGCATCGAAGTAATGAGCCAATAATATAGCTGCATCGCGCCCATGGTAGCGCGGCGCAGGTGTTACTTGTTTCAAAGCCTGGTCATGTTCTTCATCCACTATCACCAAACCTAAATCGCTATATGGTAGAAATACTGCAGAGCGGGCGCCTATCACAATCTTGTATTCGTTGTGTAGCACCTTGTTCCATATCTCTACACGCTCATTATGGTTGAACTTGCTGTGGTATATACCCACCACATTGCCGAATACCTTGCGCAAGCGGTTAATGATTTGGGCAGTCAAGGCAATCTCTGGCAGTATGTATGCCACTTGCTTGCCTTGGTCTATCAACTCATTTATCTTCTCCATATACACTTGCGTTTTACCGCTGCCGGTTACGCCGTGTAGTAGCACTACCTGCTTATCGGCAAAGTGCTCGTTTATCTGCCTTAGTGCCTCCGCCTGTTCTTCGCTTAGGGTAGGTACTTCAGTTTGCTCTTGCTGAAAGTTGCCCAAACGGCTTACTTCCATTTTAAACTCTTCGAACACGCCCTTATCTACCAGGCGTTTCAACACGCTGGCATCTACCTTGGCAAGGGTAAGCAGTTCGCTCTTTTTTATGTATTTGGTTTTGCGACCTAATTGCGTCCAAGCCAATAGTAGTTCTACTTGCTTGGGTGCGCGGCTCATTTCGGTGTAGAGGGCCTCTAGCTTATCATCGCTGTTGTAAGCTTCGTTCATGCGAACGTAGGTTTCGGTACGCACCTTAAACTTCTCTACCAGTTCCTCATTGCTTATAGCTATGCCAAGGTTGAACAGCACCCGCAGAAATGGATAAACATTCCGTTTCTTAAGCAAGTCCTGTATCTGCGGTACCTTTAGTTCATTCTGCGCACGTAATGCTTGCACTATTAGGAACTCATCATCAGTCAGACCCTCAAAGTCCCCTTCATAATTATCGTTCAGTTTTATTACAGTTTCGCTACTTATCTTCAAACCAGCGGGCAAGGCCGCATTCATTACCTCTCCTTCGGTACACATGTAGTAGCTAGCCATCCACTTCCAAAACTTCAACTGCGTTTCGGTTACTATGGCATCCTCTTCAGCTAAGCCTTCTATCAGCTTAGCTTCAACGGCTGGCTTCGTGTTGTGTATGCGCTTAATAATGGCAGAGTAAAACCTGTTCTTGCCAAACTGTACTATTACGCGTTGCCCTATCTTTATGAACTCTACCAAATCGAAAGGCACTGCATAGGTATATGCCTGCGGCAGCGCCAAAGGAAGGATAACATCGATATAGGTGGTTTGATTGCTCATGCAGCAGGCTTACGAAAATAACGAATACCGCTAACAATTTATTATAGAGTTGAGAGCTAGCCCAAAGGCCGATGGTGTTTAACTCTTTGTGCTCTTTATGAAAACCTTAGCGTTATTGGTGGTTAAATGCAGTTATTTTCTATAGCTATTGAAGAAACTATACCACTGCATTTTAAGTACGCCTAGCATACCTTCGGTAATAATGTTCTTGCTCATCTTCGATACGCCTTGTACGCGCTCGGTAAATATGATAGGCACTTCTGTTATTTTAAAGCCTAGCTTTTTAGCTGCAAACTTCATTTCTATTTGAAAAGCATAACCTACAAAGCGTATCTTATCAAGGTCTATTGTCTCTAGCACTTGGCGTTTATAGCACATAAAGCCCGCAGTAGGGTCGCTAATGCCTATCCAGGTTATCATGTTAACGTATACCGATGCACCACGGCTAATAAATATCCTATCGGCTGGCCAGTTCACAAATCCGCCACCTGGTACATATCGGCTTCCTACAGCTATATCGTTGCCGCCCTTGGCGCAGGCATCGTATAGACGAATCAAATCATCGGGGTTGTGGCTAAAGTCGCAGTCCATTTCGAAAACGTACTGGTAGCCGTGCTGTAGTGCCCACTTAAAGCCTGCTATGTAAGCAGTACCCAAGCCTAGCTTGCCGCTACGCTGCATTAAGTGCAGTTTGCCATTAAATTCTTGTTGCAATTCCTTCACCTTATCGGCAGTGCCATCGGGCGAACCATCGTCTACTATCAACAAATGGAACTCCTTTGGCAATGAAAATACCTTGCGCACCATCTTTTCGATGTTGCCCATTTCGTTATAGGTAGGTATTATTACTATGCTATCGGCCAAGTGGTTCAAGGTTTCAGAAACGTGAACGACAAATGTAAACCTTGACGCCACTAATAGGAAACATGTAAGAGAATTTTTATTTTTTTCTGAACTGGTCGCGCATATCCTTCAGCTTCTGTTTGGTGTGCATGGCAAAGTCGCCATCTAGCATCCAGTTGTAATAACCTGGGTCGCTGCGCAGCACATCTTCTACCAAGCGGCCTTTGTATTTACCAAAGTTGAACACAGGCCTATCATTCATATATACAAAGCGGCGACCGCTATCTATTATACGCTCCTCGTTGCTTATATCATGCAGGGCGCGTATGTCGGCACCCTTTAGTTCTTCGTAGCGGTTAATCTGTGCCAGTAATACTTCAAGTGTGGCAACTGTATCTGCCTCGGCATTGTGCGCATTGTCTAGGTTCTTATTACAGTAAAATTTGTAAGCCGCCTCAAGCGTGCGCTTCTCGAAGTGTGTGAAAATACGGTGCACATCTACCAATGCACGGGTATCCAAATTCAGGTTGCACTCGCAGCGTATAAACTCCTCTAGCAACAATGGTACATCGAACTTATTACTGTTAAAGCCTGCCAAGTCGCAAGGGTCTAGGTATTCAAATATCTCTTGCGCTTTATCTTTAAAGGTTGGGGCAGTTACTACATCCTCGTCGTATATGCCGTGTATAATACTTGCCTCGGCAGGTATGGGTATGGTAGGGTTAAGCCTATAGTTCCTTGTTTCGCGCGTGCCATCTACGTTTAAGCGCACTATGCACAGGTCTATAATACGGTCCTTCACATAGTCTATGCCTGTGCTTTCTATATCAAACACTGCCAATGGCCTGCGCAGTTGCAGGCTAGGCGCTTTAGCGGCAAACAAATCCATTTGGCTCAACTCACTCATTATCCTAGTATATGTTTTGAAAGCTCATCAATGTTCAATCCCGAAAAGTTGCCCGAGCTCATTAGCAGCAAGTTTGCATTGCTCCAATTTTGCTCTAGTAAAAACTCGTTCAGGCTTTCTTTATCGGTAAATATATGTAATGCATGGTTACCGAAGGCTTCGCGTACAAAGCTCTCCTTCAGCACCGGCATCTTTTTGTGTTCAAAGGTTTCTTTATCAAAGAACACCACCGCCAAATCGGCATTATCCATACTGCCATCATATTGGCTTAGGAACTCCTTATTCAAGCTACTGAAAGTATGTAGCTCCATTACTGCAACAAGGTCGCGCTGCGGGTATTGGTTTTTAGCCGCATTTACGGTAGCCGTCAACTTGCTAGGCGAGTGCGCAAAGTCCTTATAAATCAAGCTACGCTCGTTACCCGCTACAAACTGCATACGGTTAGCCGCACCTTCAAAAGTTTGTATGGCTTTGTAGAAGTCTTCATCAAACACACCCAACTCGTTGCACACGTTTTTGGCACCTGCAATGTTCTGCAAGTTATGCTCGCCGAACACCTTTAGCGGTATATCGCCAAAGTCACGTGTTAAGTATGTAACGTTATTGCGTATGGTGTAGTCGTGCGTATCGTAAGGACGGGTACGTGCCTTGGCATCGTAGTCTTTGAATATTTTCTGTAGCTCTTCATCTTGGCTATACCAAGTTAAAAAGCCCCATTCCTCCATGCTGTAGGCAAACTTCTTGAACTGCTCTACATAGTCGTCGTAATCAGGAAACACATTAATGTGGTCCCAAGCCACGCCCGTTATCAAAGCCACATTCGGCTTATAGAACATGAACTTGCTTTCGCGGTTTATAGGCGAGGCTAGGTACTCATCCCCCTCTAGCACTATTATCGGTGCATTCTCGGTAATCTTTACACTGGTATCGAAGCCCTTCACCTTCGCCCCCACCATATAGTCAAAGTCGAAGCCGCTTTCTTTCAGCACATGCATTACCATGCTTGTAATGGTGGTTTTGCCGTGGCTACCGGCTATCACTACGCGCTGTTTTTTCTTCGATACTTCGTATATGTACTCAGGGAAAGAGTATATAGTTATGCCCAACTCTTGCGCACGCACTAGCTCCACATTATCCTCGCGGGCATGCATACCAAGTATTACGGCGTCTATATCTTCGGTTATGTTATCGGCATTAAAACCAATATTGGCTGGCATTATACCCTCGCGCTCCAAGTTGCCCTTAGCAGGTTCAATTATCTTATCGTCGCTGCCTGTTACATCGTTGCCCTTGCGCTTTAGCACTATGGCCAAGTTATGCATTACCGC
>JAFDYM010000354.1 GCA_018267435.1 Bacteroidota bacterium
TAGCTTTAGGGTTAGCTCTACCAGCGTGCTGTTCTCCTTAAAAAACTGCGGCAGGTATAACGTGCGCTTGCCCTCGTAACTTTGCTGGTCGAAGTCGATAGCGCGGATGCGGAACTGCACCTCCTCAAAGTCGGGCGTAATGTCGAACACATAGTTGTACGAGCGCATATCGCCCAGCAGGCGCACAAAGCAGCGTTCGTTGAATTTGATAAACTCCTTGGCCACGCGCACCTTGTTGAACTCCGGGTTCTCCAGGTAATGCGCTATAAACTGGTCGCCAGGTATGCCGGCTATGTGCTCTTCTATCAAGGTCTTTTCGTGCACATAAAAGTTGATACGCGCAGGGCTAAGGATGTGCTCCAGCTCCAAGCCATACACCCTACTTGCATCGGCCTGCTTTACATAGAAGTAGTCGTAGTTATCGTTAAAGTTGTTAACTATCTTAATGCGGAAAGGGTTGCTATTGCCGAAGGTGCAGTAGTCTATACGCTCCACGTGCAGGTGGGTATGCACCGAGGCATCGCCGCCTGTTTTTAGTATGCTGTATATGCGCTTCAGCCCATCGTGTATATGCTGTATTTCGCTCTGCGGGTATAGGGCGGCTTCCCACAGCGTGTCGCGGCCTTTTTTATCGCGTATGGGCACGCTACCGTTAAAGTAGCGCAGGTCGGCATAGCTTATGGGCAACTCTATTTCGCGGCGGTAGTCGCTTAGGTATGCAAACAGTTCCTTACCCACGGGGTAGTTAATCTTCTTCTTGGTTATTATCTGCTGCTGGTAGCTTTTGGGTGTTTTCATGTTGCGTGCGCTAAAGATAAAACTTTAGCGCGACCACCGACAAACTGACCATGGACGATAGTAAATACATACTTCGGTAGCGCTAAACATCAATGGTCTATCGTCAATGGTCGATGGTCATTTAGTGCGCATGCGCGCGCTTCTTGATCATGCCGCCGCGGGTGTCTTTTATGCTGCTCATTACCACAAAGGCGTTCTCGTCTATGTGGTCTATTTCGCTTTGTAGTTTGGCTATTTCAAGTCGGGTGATAACGGTGTAGAGTATATCCATATCGCCGTGGTCGCCGCGCTTGCCGTAGCCGCGCTTGCCGCTGTAGGTGGTTACGCCGCGGCCCATTACGCCGATAATGGTCTGTCTTATTTCCTCGCTGTGTGTGCTAATGATGGTTACACCCATATACTCCTCTATACCATCTATTACAAAGTCAACGGTTTTACTGGCGCTCATGTAGCTTAGTATCGAGTATAAGGCTACCTCCATGCTAAGCAGGTATGCCGCCACCGAGAATATAACCAGGTTGAATACCAAGATAACATCGCCGATAGATACACCTAGGCGCTTGCTAAGTACAATGGCTGCTACCTCGGTGCCGTCCAGCACCCCTCCTCCCCTTACGGCCAGGCCTATGCCTGCACCAAGAAAGAAACCGCCAAACACAGATACCAATAGTTTATCGGTAGTAAGTACAGGGTAAGGTATAAAGGTAATGGCCAACGCCAAGCCCGCTATGGCAATGGCACCGCGTATGGCCAAGGTTTTGCCCAAGTGCTTATAGCCCAATATCAAGAAAGGTATATTGATAACCACTATCAATACAGATAAAGGAACGGGAGTTACCGTAGCTGTAAGCAGCGACATACCTGTTACACCGCCATCAATAAAGCCGTTGGGCAATAAGAAACTCTCTAAGCCGCAGCCTGCAGATACCACACCTGCGGCAAGCAAAAACATATCTTTAAGGGTAGGTACTATCGATGCCCTGGCTTTCGATATTCGCTTAGGCTCTATCTCGTGTCCTGTTACAATGGTCTCGCTCATAGTGTGGGTGCTTGGTGTTTAAGGCGCGGGGAAATTACAGATTTTGTTGAATACAAACTAGGCTTTACAGTAAGGGCGCGCGTGGCAGAAAGCAGTAAGGGCGGGCGCTATAGTAGGGCGCCAAATTATCCCATTATCATATTGTTGTTTCAGCACTAGCTTAAATGCGAAAGCATCTGTTGCCTTACCATTTCTTTCAAGCGCTCTACATCGTCTATAGTCATACCAGTGGTGGGTATGGGCTTGCCCCAATATATATCTACGGTACCAGGGCTTAGCTGCAGGCCTTGCGTTGGGTTCAGGGCTTTGGCACCTACGGTGGTTTGTACAGCTATGGGCACTTGCGCCATTATAGCCGTGCGGAATGCTCCATCTTTAAAATCCTTCAAAGGCGCATCGGTGCGGTTGCGCGTGCCCTCGGGGTATAGCAATATACTGTTGCCTTGCTTCAGTTCCTGCACCATGTATAGCAGACTTTTCTTGCGGCTCTCCTCGCTTTTGCGGTCCACCATTATGGCAAGCATTTGTACCATGTAGCCAAACATGGGCATCTTCTTTATCTCCATTTTGGCTAGGAACTTCATAGGCTGCGGCATGGCCGAAGCCGTGAGCAGTATATCGATAGCCGTAGTGTGGTTAGCTACATGCACATAGGTACCTTTAGGGTCAACATTCTCTATGCCGTGTACACGGTAGCGCACAAGGCCCATTGCCAATAAAAAAGGGGATAGATAATGGCAGTTAATCCATACCAATTGCATGGCATACTTGCGGCCAAATACACCCAATACAATGGCATAGATGGGCGTAAACACCAATACAACTAGCGCAAACCATACACCTACCCATAGGGCCCAGATGGTGCGTAGTATGTATTTAATGCTTGCCATTTTATTCCAGTTGTCGCAGGTATACTTGAATGGTATTCTCTAAACCAATATACAAACAATCGCGCACTAATGCATGACCTATCGATACCTCTAACAAATTAGGTATATTTTGTTTGAAGTATTTCAAGTTATCTAGGTTCAAATCGTGCCCGGCGTTTATGCCTATACCTATTTCGTTGCAGTAGATAGCTGCTTGCTTAAAGGCCTTAATAGCCACTTCATTGTTGCTGTTATAATCGTGCGCATATGGGCCGGTATAAAACTCTATCCTATCGGCACCTGCCGTCTTCGCACCTTCTATCTGTGTGTATATAGGGTCGATAAACAACGATGAGCGAATGCCTTTGCTGCGCAGTTCGCTCAGCACTTCTTTTAAGTATGCTTGGTGCTGCAATGTATCCCAACCGTGGTCGCTGGTAAGCTGCCCAGGTGCATCTGGCACTAGGGTACATTGGTGCGGTTTTACCTCGTACACCATCTTCAAAAAGTCGGGCGTAGGGTAGCCTTCTATATTGAACTCTGTAGTTACTACATCCTTCAGCGCATATACATCGCTGCGGCGTACGTGGCGCTCATCTGGCCGCGGGTGTACGGTTATGCCTTGCGCACCATAACGCTCACAGTCCTTTGCAAACTGCACTACATCGGGAATATTGGCACCGCGCGAGTTACGCAGCAGCGCTATCTTATTTATGTTCACTGATAGATTTGCCATGCGGCTAAGATAAATAGATGATTGGGTAAATGAGATAATTAAGTAAATACAAATTATGGGCGGTACTATGGCGTATTTGGCATAAGCTAGTCTGCCACGCGCCTACGTACTGTGGATGCATATCTATTTTATAAATAAAAAGTATGTAACTCAACTACAAATTGTATATTAGCTTTATAACCCAAACCCTATGAAAACACGCATACTCATACTATTTTCAATACTTACATTTTCTATAGCTAAGGCACAGTATGTAACCATACCCGATGCATCATTCGCCCAATGGCTACGTACCAACTATCCGCAGTGTATGAATCTAAACCAATTGGATACCACTTGCCCTGCCATCCTAAGCGTAAAGCAACTTACATTCTACAATAACGGGTATAATAACTTTATAGGCTTACAATATTTCGATAGCTTACTTACACTTACCTGTAATGGATTAGGGCTTGATACTTTACCTCCTTTACCACCATTGCTTACTACGCTTAACTGCGCCAGCAACAACTTACGCTTTCTCTCGCCGCTGCCTATATACTTGCAAACACTATACTGCGCAGATAATGATTTAGAAGCCTTGCCGGTGTTACCTAGTAGCTTAAAAAGCCTTTTAATTTACAAGAACAACCTACCGCAAATACCAGCCTTGCCAAGCGGCTTAACAACCTTGGGCTGTAGCAATAACCAACTTACAGAACTGCCTACATTACCCTCTACTTTAAAAATATTGACTTGCGACTATAACATGATTTCAGAGTTGCCAGTACTACCAGACTCGTTAAACCTACTTCGTTTCTCAAATA
>JAFDYM010000355.1 GCA_018267435.1 Bacteroidota bacterium
TAGGTGCAAAGTAATGCTGCATTCTAATTTACTAGGTGTTAAAGTATGGCAGCCTGCCATACTGATAAATACTTGTGGTGCAGTAGTGTTGTGTACATTAAATGGCAACTATATGTTTGGTGGCAATGTACTGTAACTGCAATTTTTTTCATTTCTGTGTAACCTTCTCCACGGTTTTGGTGTATAAGAAAGTATGAAGCAGTCTATACACACCCTCCCTCTTGCCGTAATAATAGCACTGGTAGTACTATTTACTGGCTGTAATAAACAAGTAGTTAAAGACCTTTCTACTCCAGGTGAAAAGGGAACTGTAACTAGCAAGTATGCACACAAAAACTTAGATGGTACAGATTTGCTGCTGGCGCCCATAGCACCTTTTAGCGAAGTGAAGAACGACGGTAGCATGAAGGTGGTAGTAGTGCCAGACGATGTATTTGCCGTAGGAGTGGCAGCAAGCACTACCGATGAAGAATTGGTAAGCACACGTGTGGTAGATGGGGTGCTTACGGTTTCATATACCGATGAGCTAGACGTAGATAATCCAGGCAATATAGTATATGTACATAGCCCTATAGTAGATAAGATGACTATGACCCGCAAGGGCACCGTAGAGAGCGCAGGCTACTACAGCAGGCTAGATGTAAATATGCAAGGTAAGGGTAAGATAGTGCTAACTGGTGGTATAGCTACTTTGAATATAGCAGCATCGGGCCAAGGCGAGGTAGATGCACACGGAATGCCAGCTATAGATGTGGTAGTAACCGGCAAAAGCAATGGTATAATAAGCGTGGCGCCTATAAATACACTTAATGTAAATGTAAGTGGCTCGGCTAAAATATACTACACAGGCAGCCCAGCAGTTACATCTAGGTTAGGCGGAAGTGCACAGTTGATACACCAATAGGATGCGATATGTAATCGGAGAATAAACCTTGATAACCACTAAAAACACAGAACAAGCTAAACGACCAAGACATTTACAAGTAAAGCGAAATTATTAGTGAAAAGCCTCGTGGGAGATGTAACCACGAGGCTTTTTTTATTTGTCTTTACAAGGCTTACTTCTTTTTAACCATAAATAGGTTCTTGCCTACTTTCTCGGTTAGCTGTTCAGGTGTTTGCTTTAGCAACGAATCTTCAACATATACTTTTTCTAGTTTGCCATGGCGATCGAATTGGATGATACGCTCGCGGTCGCCAAATTGAGGAGACTTAATATTTTGATAGTTTTTTAATTGGCCATTGTCATAATATTCGCGGCGCAAAAGCATGTAGCCGTTTTCATCGTAGTATTTGTCAACCTTAGGCTTGTCGTAGCCATAGTATGAATGCCACCAGCCTGTTTCAAGTCCGTTGTTCATGGTTCCTTCGGTCATTAAGCCGCCACTTTTAAAGTAGAATTTCCATTCTCCGTCCATTACTCCGCCTTTCAGGTTTCCTTCAATATTCACTTTGCCATCTTTCTCGTACTTGGCTATTGCGCCAGTGTATGGCTTGCCTTCGAAAAGGAAGGTATCTGGCACAAAATTTTGCACTGAAGCCGAATCGGAATGTATCATGGTGGTAAACTTCATACTGCCCGACGAAGAAGTCAATTCTTCAATCAGCAGCCTGCCTTTTTCGTCTTTTTTGCCTCCATTGCACGAGTATAGGGCAATCAATACAAGGCCTACAGCTATTATGCTGAATTGTTTTACAAGGATGTAGCGCATAGTGGTTTGGTTTTAAGCTAGCGCGAGATTACGGCTTTTACAGCTTCGCATCAAGTTTTTTCAACTTCCTTAGCAATTCAATGAACTGCGTACGGCAGCCAAAGCATAGGCATATCTAGGTAATTTATAGATGGGGATACACTGATGTTTGAGGGGCTAAACTGCGATGCTGAAACGGTAGAAAAAGTACAGAATTGTAAAAAAAAGAAGGTGGAAGCACAAAATTTTACGCTTTGCACACCTGTTAACTTTGGCTGGTACCGGCATCAAAAATCCCCTTATTTTTACAGCCTAATGAAGCAATACCACGATTTACTACAGCATATAATTGATAAGGGTGTATGGAAGGATGACCGCACGGGCACGGGTACTTATAGCCAGTTTGGCTACCAAATGCGCTTTAACCTAGCGGAAGGGTTCCCGTTGGTAACTACCAAAAAGGTACACACCAAAAGCATCATCCACGAGTTACTGTGGTTCCTGAACGGTGATAGCAACATACAGTACCTTGACCGCAACGGAGTGCGTATATGGGACGACTGGCCTTACGAGAAATACAAGAAAAGCCCCGACTTTGGCGGCGAGGATATGAAGGCCTTTAGCCAGCGCATAGCTGCCGATGATGCCTTTGCAAAACAATGGGGCGAGCTAGGCCCGGTGTACGGCTACCAATGGCGTAGCTGGCCAGCGCCCGATGGCAGTACGGTAGACCAGATAAGCAAGCTGATACAGCAGATAAAAACAAACCCCAATAGCCGCCGCCTAATTGTAAGCGCATGGAACGTGCCGTACATTGATGATATGGCCCTGCCACCTTGCCATACCATGTTTCAGTTTTATGTGTTGGAAGGTAAGCTAAGCTGCCAACTATACCAGCGCAGCGCCGATACGTTTTTGGGTGTGCCGTTCAACATAGCATCGTATGCACTATTAACTATGATGATAGCGCAGGTGTGCGACCTACAGCTAGGCGATTTTGTACACACCTTTGGCGATGTACACCTATATAGCAACCACATGGAGCAGGCCAAGCTACAGCTAAGCCGCGAGCTGCGCCCGCTACCTACTATGCAAATAAACCCCGAGGTGAAGGACATCTTCAGTTTTAAATACGAAGACTTTACCCTGCTTAACTACGACCCACACCCACACATAGCTGCCGAGGTGGCGGTGTAATTTGGTTGCGGGTAGAAGGTTACAGGTTACGAGTTAAAGGGCGCTATGGTGCTCTTTTTTTGTGACACTACAGAGGGAGGTTTGTGCGCACGCTCAAAAAAAGTTGGATAAATTTTGCTTTGGCCTTTGCAAATTCAAATTCCTGTTTAAATTTGCACTCCCTTAATCGAAAGAAGTTCTTTAATGCGGGCGTGGTGAAATTGGTAGACATACTTGACTTAGGATCAAGCGCCGCGAGGCATGGGGGTTCGAGTCCCTCCGCCCGCACTCTTCTTTTCTCTGCTTTTTATTCAAAAAGCAGAATCGTACTAACAAATACAAATCCTAAATAACGATGACAATTACTCAGGAAAAAATTGATAACCTGCTTTCAAAGGTTAGCATCAATTTGAAGAAGGAAGATTATGAGCCGCAAGTAAAGCAGCAAATAAAAAAACTAGCTAAGAACGTTCAAGTTAAAGGCTTCCGCCCTGGTATG
This sequence comes from Bacteroidota bacterium, assembly GCA_018267435.1. GTDB lineage: Bacteria > Bacteroidota > Bacteroidia > Chitinophagales > LD1 > Bog-950. Next base: position 3,367 of record JAFDYM010000355.1, read on the forward strand.
GTACCAGAGGGTATGGTAAAGAAAATGTACGGCAACGGTGTGTTATCTGAAGAGCTTGACAATTTGCTGAACGAAAAAATATCTGGCTACCTTTCAGAAAATAAAATCGACATCATCGCTTCGCCAATACCGGCCGAAGGCCAAACTTTGGATATAGATGTTTACAATATCCAAGACATAGACTTTAGCTATGAAATAGGTTTGGCACCAGCTATCGACCTTACTTACTTGGATAACAAGCCAACTTTTACCAAGTACAAAATAGCTGCCGACGATACTATGATAGATGAGGAAGTATTGCGTATGCGCCAGCGTTTTGCTAGCTACGAATACCCTGAAACTGTAGGCGAAAAAGATACATTGACTTTTACTGTAGAAGAACTAAACGCTGATGGCAGCTTGAAAGAAGGCGGTGTAAGCACAGTATCATCTATAGCGGCTGACCTATTGAAAGACGATGCGAAAGCAAAAGTATTAGCACTTAAAAAGCAAGAAAGCTTCGAAGCAAATGTTTTCGATATACTAGATCGCGACCGCGAAGGTATAGCTAAGAACATATTGAACATGAACGACCTTAGCAACCTAGACCAGGTTGCCGATAAGTTCCGTTTAACTTTGAATAACATTACCCGTGCCGTACCTGCGGAGATAAACGAAGAGTTTTTCCAAAAGGTGTACGGTGGCGCGCCAGATGCTCCTAAAACAGAAGCTGAACTACGCACTAGCATTAAGCAAGACCTTGAAGCATACTTCGATGGCCAAACTGATAGCTACGTAGTAAATGACCTATACAAAGGGTTGATGGATAACGTTGATTTCCCATTGCCTGATGCTTTCCTTAAGCGTTGGATAACTGTAAGCAACGAGAAGCCGATAACCGAAGAGCAAATAGCTGCCGAGTATCCGCAGTTTGCTAAGCAACTACGTTGGAGCTTGATACAGCGCAAGTTGGTAGCCGAGCAAAACCTAGGCATAACTGAAGAAGAAGTAAGAGAAAAAGTGCGTGCAAACGTTATTCAACAACTATACGGTTACGGCTTAAAGAACATAGGCGAAGATTGGGTAGAGCAGTTTGTGCAAAAACAAATGGCCGACCAAAAAGTAATATCGCAAACCCGCGAGCAGTTGCTTGAAGACAAAGTACTGGGCTATGTTAAGAGCAAGGCAAACTTGAACGAAAAATCAGTAAGCCTTGATGAGTTCAAAGCCATAATGGAAAAAGAACAACAAGCAGCTTAATAAGCAATAGCGCGGCGGTGCTTCCTTTAGGGGGTTAGAGGGTCGCAATCATATCAGCAGCCTTCCCATACGGGAGGGCTGTTTTGTTTTACGCCTCATAGTAAATTAACGCGTGTATGTCGGCGGCCTTGCTATCTTCGCTATACTATGGGTAAATTGATAGCAAAGCTGATATTTAAATTGATGGGCTGGACGCTCGATGACCATCTAAAGGCGGACTTTAAACGTTGCGTAATGA
>JAFDYM010000356.1 GCA_018267435.1 Bacteroidota bacterium
GGAATGAGCGTGTTTGCTTGCCATCGCCCCATATTTCAATGCTTTCGCCATCTTTAGCGCGGGCTACCTTGCGGCTAAGTGCCGCAGGAGCCTTTTCCTTACCATTATCCCAAGCACCTAGTGGACCAAATATGTTATGGAAACGAGCGATACGTACTTGTAGCCCATGATTGCGCATATAAGCTAGGAACAAGCGCTCGCTGAACAATTTCTCCCAACCATATTCGCTATCTGGGTTAGCAGGATAAGCAGAGTCTTCCGAGCACTCTGGGTTGTTTGGATCAAGCTGGTTATGTTCAGGGTACATACATGCCGATGAAGAGTAGAACACCCTGCCTACGCCCTTTTTGTGCGCTATATCTGCCACATTAAGGTTAATGGTGGCCGAGTTGTGCATTACATTGGCATCGTTCTCGCCTGTAAAAATGTACCCAGCACCGCCCATATCGGCTGCTAATTGGTATATATGGTCTATATTGTTATCTATTACTTGCTCAACCACACGTGGATCGCGCAAATCTCCTACAACAAATTCATCTGCATCTGTTGGGGCATAAATAGGTTTCTTCAAATCAACACCACGAACCCAAAACCCTTCTTTCTTCAACCTTGTAACCAAGTGGCTACCTATAAAACCGCCTGCGCCTAGTACCAATGCTCTTTTCATGTGTATTTATTGCTTTATGCCTAATTATTAAGGCCGTGAAATAAACCTTTTCTTTTTATAAAATCAATAAGCTGTAGTCAAGTTTTTATTTGTATTTACCTATCAACTTTCTAGTTCTGTATAATATACTATCTCTTACTTTTTGCAGCAGCGGCTGTTTTTTAGGTAACAAGTATGGATGTATAGCATAAAAACACTGCTGGTCGAACCTAGTATCGGCAAATACAAAGGCTGGGTGCACCAAATCTTTTTCAATCGCTTCCGTATCTACTTTATACAGGCTTCTAATTATGTTGGGGTTATCGCCAAAGTGCACTCCAGAGTTTAAGCCTACGTTTTCAACCAAGTTAACCCTAGGCACTATCACCAATCCGTTTTGCGATAATATATTAAATAGCCATTGGTAGTCCCAAGTGTTATGCCCACTATAATGCACCGATTCATTTGTTTGCAATGTATACCTTGCCATTGGTACATCGTTCAAGGTTCTTTCTAGTACAGCTTCTTTTACAGCCCTATCAAAGTTTTCTTTGCCTAGGTTGCGTTGCTGCCATGCCCGCCTCCAGCTTGCCCAGCCCCATTCTTTAAAAAACCTAGAAAACAAATACGACTCATTAATAGATGTAGTACCCATAGGGTTCCTTCCACATATAGCATATATGCGTTTGTCTTGTCTATACTTTTCCAGCAGCTGTATGCAAAAGCTGTAAAAAGATGGGTTTGGTACACAATCGTCTTCTAAAATTATACCTTCCTCTTCGTTTTCAAAAAACCAATCTATAGCTCCCGAAACACCAAGCATGCACCCTAGGTTTTTCTCTCTGTAAAGGGTTTTAACGGTACATGGCCAGCTTACGTTACTTACTATTTCTCGCACCTTGGCGCAGTTTTCTATATCATCGGGTCTATCAGGCCTTGGTCCATCGGCAGCTATATATAGCTGTGCGGGCTGTATGTTTCTAATAGCATTAAACACCTGCTGGGTTTCAGCCGGCCTGTTGAATACAATAAGCAATATAGGGGTGTGCGCTGCCATTATCAATTCACTACTTTAGTTAACTACCTGCCACATGTTTATTTCGCTTGCTGGTGGCGCAATACGTGGTATTATACCCCAGTTGGCTGGCGTAAAAACCCTTTTCCCTTCTTTCGCATTCAAATATGCAGCCATCCACGAGTACGAACTACTGGCCGAAATTACTATATCTGCATTAAGCAGTACTTGATAATCTGTTATGGCATCTCTTTCCTCTATCAAAACGTTTGGCATATGGCCATATTTTTGCTTTACATAAGCTGTGTCATCGGTAGCAAAAAGTATTTTATAATCTTGTAGGTTAGGAATAAGATTAAAGCATTTTTGATAGTATTCATCCGAAAGGGTAGCATTTACTGGGCGGCCCAGGTCTATATGCAGTGTTAGCAAATCTGTTCTTCGTATATGTACCGCTATAGTTTTGTTTTGCCTATACACATCTCCATACCTTGCATTGAATGCTGCCGCATACTCAGGTTTTAATGACAGTTCGTTGCGAATAAGCTTTATACAGTGGGCAAAGTATTTTTCATCCTGATAAAACCCTTTATAGTATACCAGTGGCCCTTGTGCTTGGCTATAGCTTAGCTCATTAGCCTGCTTAAACAGGCTTGGCATCCATTGGTAAACCTTACTAAGCAATGAGTTTTGTTTACTGCTATAACTGCGTATTTGAAAGTGGTGTGGCAGCAAAAAGTTATATTTTATCTGGTCTACAAAAAATAGGCCGCCACGTTTCTTTGCATCGGCTAATGCAAATGCATACTGAAACATGTGGTTTCCCATCCTACCATCTAAAAACACCCCTCTTGCAATCATCATCTTATAGTTTTCCTAATTATTGTATGCATGAAAAGATATACTGCGCCACTTATCACTTCTTTCTAACAGAGGTAACTTGGCCAATTCCTCAATTTTGCACGACTTATTGAACCAATACCTAATACTATATTTTTGTGGCGCTTTAGCAATACAAAAGTTGGCATAAGTTTCGTACTCTGAAAAATTAGATTGGTCCGTTATGCTCAGTTTAAGGTCTATAATTGCATGTTCTACGCTTTTTGCCGTATGTGTTTCTATATGCTCTTTAAGGTTTTGCAGCATTTGCTTGCTAAAAAGCATGTAGTGCGAGACAAACGATATAGGCATAGTATGTGTAAGACCCGTTAGCATTTCGTACGCTCTATAATATGGAGTATGGTACTCATCGGCAAAGTCGAAAAAGTATTTGCCTCCATTCTCAAATACTATATCTTTTACAAAAACAGTATCTGCATCAAGCACTAAATGGTGCGTGCAGCTACCGACTTTGATAAAATTAAACTTTAGCAACTGCTGATATATCCAGCCGCTGCGATTTACACCATTTACCACAAAATCTATTTCGGCTTTGCTTGTGTTACATACATCTATCTCATTTACAAATTCGCATTGAGCTGCTTGTGCGCAAGCACGTATAGCCGGGGTGTTTGGCGCCACTATATATATATTTCCTATAGGGTGTTTAATGTACTTACGTGCGGCTTCTATTACATAAGGCAATGCCATAAGGTCTTTCTCTATAGCGGGTATTATTATATCTATGGGTAAAGTACTGGTGGCTATAGGTTCTATCCAGGCTTGGTAGGTGTCATATTCTTTTAAGAATAACTGAAAATAAAACGCCCTGTTTTGCTTCCATACTTTTGCTGAGCGCAATATAAGCAGGTTACCTATCCAGGCTTTATATTTTTGAAGTGTTCTTCTTATACCAAGCATACTATTTTATAATGAGAGGACTTTGTAGTGATATAATAAATACAGCGCACGATTAGTTATATAATATTTCAAACGCTTCAATAAACCCATTTTTGCAGTATTTATAAAGATGGCATCGCCTGCTTTATTTTTGTGAAAGCTAGTAAATGAGGCTAGTTTAAATCCTCTATCGTTCAAGAATTTCTTAAGGTCCCAAAACAGTGGCTGGCCTTCATATATTGCCATAAATTCAACCTCGGTATGTATTATGTGTACATCGCTCAGTTTTTCTTTTAAGCCCTTCACTGCATTCAGTTCGCTGCCTTGAATATCCATCCACAGTAAATCTATTTTATCAAAGTTATGCTGGGGCAGTTCTTCATGCAAAGTAGTGCAAGGTACGGTTATCTCTTTTTGAACATATTTTTCCAATTCGTACTCGACAGATGCCTTATACAATGATGACGCACCAGGGTTGCCATCTTCCCAGTCTGTGATAGTTTTTTCGGGATCTATCTGAAAAAAACTTACAGTGCCCGATGTGTCAGAAACGGCTTTTTCTACCAGCTTAATATTAGCAAACCTGCTAACCCTTGCCCTACACTCTTCAAGTTTACTGGGGTTGCATTCAAAGCTAAGTATGTTAGCCTTGGGAAAGTATTTGTTAAGCCATAATGTTTCTTTACAATCGCGCGCGCCTAGCTCTACAATATGGCTTACGTTTGCAATGCCAAAAGTACTACCCATAAACTTTACCAAGTTTATCATGTTTTGCTCAGGGCGGGTATCGGTCATTAGTTTACTTTTTTTGTTTGCCATTCTATCAAGGGTCTCATATATCCATGCATCTGGCCCTTGTAATCGCCTCTTGTTATAGCCGTTATATCGTCATATACTTCAAAGTTTATATCGGCTGTTAAATGTATTCTAGTTGGGTTGTGCGTGGTTAGTGCTATGGTTAGCTTATAACCAATATCGTTTAGTAAATTACGAGGAAACCAAGCTATGGCCTTATACCTTCCTGGCTTAACATACTCTGTAATATTTGTATTCAAGGCTTGAAAAACCTTTTCCCCATCCTGAGTAGAAAGCAGAAAATTAGGGCCAGGTTTAAACCCTTCTTTTAATATTTCATAATCCATTTCTACACCAAACGTGTCTGATACCGTTATCATTTCAACGTCTTCATGTTTTTCATTAATAAGTCTTGCGCTTATCAACTTCGTATATTCATCACCAATAAGTTGCTGACCGGGTTGTATTTTATAGTTAAACGAAGTGTAGCTGCTTAAATAGCTCTTAACCACATCACTTGTTTCTCCCATCATACCTACCACTCCGTTTTTTAAGTAAACGGTGCGGGTACATAAGCTATTTATAGCACTCATGTTATGGCTTACAAAAAGTACCGTACGCCCCCCTTCAGATACATCTTTCATTTTGCCAAGGCATTTCTTTTGAAACTCAACATCACCTACGGCCAACACTTCATCAAGAATCAATATCTCTGGCTCGAGGTGTGCCGCTACGGCAAATGCTAATCGCACATACATACCCGATGAATATCTTTTTACAGGGGTGTCAATATACTTGGATATACCAGCAAACTCTATAATTTCATCCAGTTTGCGCTGTATTTCAGCTTTCTTCATGCCTAATATAGCGCCATTTAGAAATATATTGTCTCTACCGCTAAGGTCCGGATGAAACCCTGTGCCAACTTCAAGTAGGCTAGCTATACGGCCTTTGGCATTTACACTACCTACAGTAGGCGATGTTACCCTTGAAAGTATTTTTAGCAAGGTGCTTTTACCAGCGCCATTTCGGCCTATTATTCCTAGCACTTCACCTTTTTTTACATCAAATGTTACTCCCTTTAAGGCCCAATACTGTTCGTCGCTATCAACTACTTGGTGCTTAGCTTTGTTGCTTACAAAAAGTTCCTTTATGTCCGTAATTAAGGTATTGCCCCCTATGCTGCCTAGGTCATATCTTTTCTTTACGTCATTTACTTCTATTACCGTTTCCATAGCAGCTTATATAGTGTCTATAAAGGTTTTTTCGGTTCTGTTGAAGGTTACAATAGCAACAAACAGCAGTATAAAGGTTGTGGCAAGGCTTATTGTAATATATGTTGTGCTTATCTCTCCTACGCCAGTTATTGAATATCTAAACATTTCGATAAAAGGAGCTACCGGGTTAAGCATAAGTATGCTTTTTACCATGGGGTCCTGTATTTGCTGAATAGTATATATAACCGGCGATAAGTACATAAACAACTGTATGCCGAATGTAAGTAGATAGATAAAATCTCGGTACCTAACGGTTACCGAAGATATAATCATGCCCATAGCTACGCCCTGCAAGGCTAATGCCAACAATATAAAAGGCGTAAGCAGCAATAGCGGGCTAATGTGTAAGGGGTAATTACCTACAACGTATGTACCAAGTGCTATAAGTGCCAAAAAAAAACCTTGGAAGGCAAACCCTATGATGGCTGAAATAATATATGATATAGGGGCAACCAACCTAGGGAAATATACCTTGCCGAATACACTGGCATTGTTTACAAATACCGATGAAGACTTGCTAAGTATGCCGGCAAAAAAATTCCAGATAACAATAGCAGACATATAATACACTATAGGGGCTACATCTGTAGCTATATTTATTTTGGCAATTTTCGAAAATGCTATAACAAAAGTAACGCTGGTAAGCACGGGTTGTATAAGGTGCCAAAGCGGGCCAAGTGCTGTTTGGCGGTAAGTAGTTACAAAATCTCGCTTTACTAATATAAGTATAAGGTCCTTGTAATCTAAAAGCTCTTTAAGGTTTAACTTAAACAGACTAACGCGCGGGGTTATTTCAATACTCCAATGCTCTTTTTTCATCTATATAGTATGCCCTTATTGGTTTTTGGGGCTATTTTTAAGCCCCATACTTCTTTGCAAGTATCAACAATATTCCTGTAAAATACAAGGAATTAGGCGCTACAAGCCCTATGTATGCTACTCTTCGCGCGCACCTAGGCGGTAGCTAACCAAAGATAGCAACATGCCAAAAAATGGCAATATAGGTATGCGGTACCTTACCAAGGCGCCATAGTTAAAACTTGTAATACCTACTGCTATGCTTAGAATAAAAACAAAGGCCAGGCAAAAAACCACCAGATGGTCGCTTATTAAAATACCCAACAACGCGTAGATGCGCTTGTTAAACAACGCGCGCAATGTGTAAAAAAGCAACAACAAACTTTCTAGTGCCGATAGCAACATTACGGGGTTGCGCACTTGCCATATAAATGGGCCAAAAAGCGTAATAGCAATGGCCATTGGAGCCTGCTTAAGTATACCAACAGGTGTGTATTCTACATCAGAGCCAAGCGAGTATGCCGACCCCCCCTGCGTTTCGCCTAAGTATGAGTGCCAAGACTTAAAGCCTTCAGCCTTTTGTTGTAGCGAATCGATACTATATGAAGAAACCGAATTTCCTAGGCTTTGAACAAAAAAGATAGAAAGCCCCGCCCCTAAAACAAGCAATAGCGGACCTGCCAATACCCTTACAATTGTACTTTTAAAAACTGCCCTGTAGTAAGTTACGGCCATAAGTATACAGCATGGTATAAGGGTAAATATCATGAAGCCGCGTATCAAAGTTATAAGGTAAGTAGTAACAAGTAGCAACAATATGTTGCGCACTATATTTTGCTTAAGAATAACTGCTGAATAAAAACAATAGAATGCAAGCAATATGGAACCCAACATAATACTGTCTTTACCTACGCCCGAACCCCAAAACAATACCGATGGAATAAACAAAAACGAAACAGACATTGCTTTATGAAGCTGCGGGCGCACCGATACTACCAACTTAAAAGCTAACCACTGAAAGGTAAAACTTATGTAGGCAAAAAATAGGCACAATACTATATACGAATTGAACGATACGAGATTAACAACCGAAGCAATGCGTATAGTGGTAAGAGTTGGGCTGCCCCTTAGCAAATACATTACCCCGTGTTCATCGGCGTACCGCAAACACTCAATGGGGTAATACTCTTGAAAGCCGAATAAAAACCTAATATATATCTCTGGTTGCGAAAATGTAAGGCCGTATAATGGTGATACGGAATAATAAAAGGCTAAACTATCGCCCCCTTTATAGTAGTAAATGTATATAAGTGTAAAAAAAATTGTAGCGCCAAACTTGGCCATTAGCCCCCTTATATAATACGCTCCGTATATAGGGTTCTCGGCGTTATTGTTTACTGTGCGCCTTGCCAATAAAAAAAACATTGCCAAATAAATAGGCGTAAGTAGCAAGTCTAAAATATCCATAAGCTTCCCGAAATTAAACGATTATTCCATCTTTGTGGTTATAGCAAGTATTTTAGTTGTATGTGCGGCATAGCAGGATATTTACAAAAACCAGGGCAAGCAAGTCTTAGCCACCACATGGCACAGGCCATTGCCTGCCTTAATAAGCGCGGTCCCGATACCCAGCGTATACAGCAGCCATCGGCGAATGTATGGCTAGCACACGCCCGCCTTTCTATTATCGACACCTCTAGCATTGCCCACCAGCCAATGGTAGATGCTACAGATAGGTACACCATTGTTTTTAATGGGGAAATATTCAACTACCGCAAGCTTGCTGCGGAACATTTGCAGGGCCAAATATTCAAATCTACCTCTGATACTGAAGTACTGTTATATCTATACATTAAACTTGGTGCCGAATGCGTTAACCTATTGAACGGTTTTTTTGCTTTTGCCATTCATGATAAACAAACCAACAGCACATTTATAGCCCGCGATCGCTATGGTATAAAGCCTTTGCATATTTATACTGATGAGCAAATGACCTTGTTTGCCAGCGAGGTAAAAAGCATAGCGGCATTTCCTATAGCTAAACAGCTAAACAAAGCTACACTGGCACTATACCTGCAGCTAAAC
>JAFDYM010000357.1 GCA_018267435.1 Bacteroidota bacterium
CCATGTATGGGTGTGCGTTGGCAGGTCGCCTGCACCTGCAGTTTGTAGTGTTCCTCCTGAAGATTTTACAAGGCCAGTGCCCAACGATGTAGCTGTAACGTTGCCGTTCACTACTAGGTTATCCCATATGCCTACTTCGCGTGCACCACCAGCCGAGTTATTGCCTATTACCATTAGCTTTTTGTAGCTGCCATTATCGTTGTATATAGCCGCACCGCCATCGCCAGTTCCATAGGCATTCCATGCTGCATAGTTAGGTGTAAGGCCATAGTTGCCACCTATGGCACCGTTGCTTACGGTAAGCTTATAGCTAGGGTTGGCATTGCCTATACCCACGCGGCCGTCGCTTAGTATATCTATACCAGTAGCCGCTACTGCTTCTTTACGTATGTGGTAACCACTGCCTGCATTTACACCTGCCTCCCAGTACGCCCCGCTGCTTACGCCACCTGCACGGCCTAAGCGTATAGCTGCTGCGTTGTTACCAGCATTCCATACCACATGTGGGTTGCTTATCATTATACCTGCTGCTTGTGCGCCTATGGTTACATATTGTGTACCTCCCGACTCTGAAGGAGAAGACAAGCCATCGCCCCATAGCGATGTACTTTTTACTACCAACTTATCCCACGAACCTGTACCACCAGTAGTTACTTGTAGCTTGCCTAAGGTAGCGGGTGCGCCTATACCTAGGTTGCCACCTACTGTTTCGTTACCACCTATTTCGCTATTGCCAGTTATATCGAAACTAGCATTTTGGCCTGTGCCTATTACACCGTTTACGGCTTGGTTTTGTATGTAGCCGCTACCGCCGCCTACAGGTGCAAAACCTGCACCTGCGGGCCATGTTTGCCCAGGTTGCAGCACTAGGCCATTGCCTAGGCGTATGGTTCCATCATCGCAGTTATTTACGCCTATCAATACCCAGTTTTCAGGTACTTGCATGCCAGCGGTATAGCTAGCTATGCGAAAGTTTGCCGCTACCGAACCATTGTTGCTGCCTATAGGTAGTATGTAGTATAGCGCTGTCCAGCATGAAATAGGCACGCCACCCCCAGTTACGGTTACGTTGCCGGCACCGCCTACACCTGTTATTACTGTACCATTGGTAGGTACCGTTATATCGAAATAGCCATTGGTAGAAAAGTGTGAACCGCTACCGTTTACAATAACTATAAAACGGTTGCTCCAACTTAGTACGCCACTGGTGTAAGTTATATTGCCCCCGCCAGTTAGCATTTGGTTAGCCTTGTTGGCTGCTGTAAATGCAGGGTTTATAGATAGGGTTGGGTTGCCGCTAAAGTTGCCGTTGGCTACATCTAGCTGGTTTGTTGTACCTGTTACAGTACGTAGCGAGCCGCTAGTTACCCTACCTTTAGCATCGGTAGTTACATAGTTATAAGTACCTGCTGTACCTGCTGGTGCCAAGCTTGGGTTAGGGTAAGTGCCTGTAAGGTCGCCACCTGCTGCGCCGCCTGGCGGCAACGAGGTAGGTGCACCCGCTATATCGCTGTAGTTTACTTGCCCAAATTCATAGGCTGTGTTTGACGAGTTGCGGCGCATATACTGCGATCCACCCGTGGCAGATATACCCGTTACTGGCGAGCCTCCATTGCCTTGCACTATGCCTGTTACAGTGTTTACACCTGTACCACCATTGCTTACTGGTAGCACGTTGTTTACCTTGCTTGTAAGGTCTATAGTATTGTTTTGAATATCGTTGCCAGTTATACTGCCATCCAATATTTTGGCGCTGTTTATAGCATTGTTTGCTACGTTGGGGTTAGGGTAGCTGCCGCTAAGGTCGCCACCTGCAGTACCGCTAGGTGGGCCGCCTGCACCTTCGCCTATTGCTTTCCATTGCGTTCCATCCCAATACTCTGCTCGGTTATTGGTGGTATTGAAAATTAATAAGCCTTTGTCGCCGGTACCTAGTGTAGTGCCTAGGGCTACGCTTTCGGCATTGGTAAGGCGCGGTATAAACATACCCTTTGTGTTGCCCGATACATCAAGGGCTGCTTTGGTACTTGGGTTATTGGTACCTATACCTACGGTTCCTTCAATAATTGCACCGTTAGCAGGGGCTGTATTTACGCCCGAATAACTGTTACCTACGGTTATGCCGCCGTTCACATCCAACTTACTTTTAGGGTCGTTGGTTCCTATACCTACGTTTTGCTGAGCGGAAAGTTGATAGAATGAGAATGCGAATGAAAAAGCTACTAGTAGAGATCTTTTCATACTCGGTTTAGTTTAGGGTGACTAATGTTGTTAAATTAACCAAAAAGTCGACCAAAGTTGCATATTGGAAGGACAGGAGTATTCAACTAAATGATTTTCAAGCACAAAAAAATTATGGGTTTCTATGTTTTGTTGCAGCTATTGTAGCCTGTATTGCACGCTTGATGTCGATTGTCTATACAGTTTAACAGCGTTTGTTTTGTGTGCAAAATACAGCCACCGAGGCTTTACCAACTATGTGCTTTAAATATACCTTAGCCTAAAATTCATAACTATATGAAGAAACTGATAGAGTGCGTGCCCAACTTTAGCGAGGGCAGAGATATGGGCATTATTAAGCAAATAACCGATGCCATAGAAAGTGTAGATGGAATAAAGCTATTGAACGTAGACCCAGGCAAGGGAACCAACCGCACGGTGGTGACCTTTGCAGGCGATGAAGATGAGGTGGTAGAGGCAGCTTTTCAAGCCATAAAAAAAGCGAGCGAACTGATAGACATGAGCAAGCACAGCGGCGAGCACCCACGCTTTGGCGCTACTGATGTGTGCCCTTTTATACCTATAGCCAATGCCACTATGGAAGACTGCATCCGCTGCGCGCAGCGCGTGGGCGAAAGGGTAGGCAAGGAGCTGGGTATTCCTATCTACCTGTATGAATTTGCAGCTACGGCACCGCACCGTAAAAACCTAGCCAATGTACGTGCGGGCGAATACGAAGGCATAGCACAGAAGATAAAGCAAGCCGATTGGAAACCTGACTACGGTCCGGCTGAGTGGAACGTGCGCAGTGGCAATATAGCCGTAGGTGCGCGCAATTTCCTTATTGCTTATAACGTGAACTTAAATACAACTTCGGTTAGAAGAGCCAATTCCGTTGCCTTCGATGTGCGCGAGCAGGGCAGGAAGGTGAAGAACGAAAAAGGAGAGGAGGTTGTACAGCCCGGTGCTTGCAAAAGTGTAAAGGGCATAGGCTGGTATATACCAGAATATGGCATAGCGCAGGTAAGTATGAACTTGACTGATATTAATGTAACGCCTGTACATATAGCCTTCGATGAATGTGTAAAGAGCGCCTATAACCGCGGTATGCGTGTAACGGGCAGCGAGTTAATAGGCTTGATACCGCTACAGGCTATGCTTGATGCAGGCAAGTACTTTCTGCTAAAGCAAAACCGCAGTACTGGCGTAAGCGAGGCCGAACTGATAAAGATAGCAGCCAAAAGTATGGGGCTAGATGACCTTGTACCGTTCGACCCGAAGAAACGCATTATAGAATATGTATTGGCAGATGATACAGCTTCGCCATTAGTGCAAATGAACCTGCGCCAGTTTGCCGATGAAACAGCTAGCGAAAGCCCTGCCCCAGGCGGTGGCTCAATAGCTGCATACTTGGGTGCCTTGGGTGTATCGCTGGGCACTATGGTGGCTAACCTATCATCGCACAAAAAAGGCTGGGATGAGCGCTGGAAAGAGTTTAGCGACTATGCCGACAAAGGCCAGCAGCTAAAAGATGCCCTGATAAAAGCGGTAGATGAAGACACCCGCGCCTTCAACAAAATAATGGATGCCTTCGGCCTGCCTAAAGGTACCGATGCCGAGAAGGCAGCGCGCAAAGCGGCCATACAAGCCGCTACCAAAAATGCTATAGAAGTACCGCTAAGGGTAATGGAGCTTAGCTACCAAACCTTCGAGGTGATTAAACCTATGGCAGAAATAGGCAACCCTAACTCGGTAAGCGATGCTGGAGTAGGTGCCCTATGCGCGCGCAGCGCCGTATATGGCGCATACCTAAACGTAAAGATTAACGCCGCAGGCTACGACGATAAAGCTTATGTAGAAGCTACGCTTGCCAAGGCAAAGGATATACTGCAAAAAGCTATAGCTGCTGAAAAAGAAGTATTGGAGGTAGTTGAAGGGAAGATGTAGTTGCGCCGTTACTTTTTTAAAAACACAAAGGCTGCTCTTTCGGGCAGCCTTTGTGTTTTTATTTAGAGTATTCATATCGTTCCAGTGGTTCGCTGGCTCGGCTAATTTTAAAACTCTTCTTGCTCAATTCGTCTATATTAAACACAGTGCCGCTTAATATCAGCACTTCTTTGTCGTGCACGCTGTAGCTAAAGTCATTAGCGTTGATATCGGTAGGCGTACCATCGTTATAAGTGGTGGTAGTTTTAGTGTAACCCGTGCAGTCGTCGTTGTCTTTTCCATTGCATTCAAAAAAGGTAATTTCTGAAACGCGTGCACTAACGTCTGGGTCGGTTACCACTACTTGTATACCATCCTCATCAAATTCTTTGTCTAAGGTCCAAGTGCCTTTAAGCAGGTTAAGCGATGTCTGCTCTTTGGTGCAAGAGCTAATGGTAGTGGCTATTACAGCCAAGCCCATTACAATTTTGAACATGTTTTTCTTCATAGCGTCTGTTTTATGATAACGCTTGTTAAAAAAGAATACCGCGATGTTCAGCCTAGCTGCGCCATCGCGGTATATGTGTTCATTATGTGTTTGGTAATAAGCTTGTTAGCTTACCATTTAAGTATGTAGGCAAACATAAGCGGCGCCACTATGGTAGCATCGCTTTCTACTATAAACTTAGGGGTTTCAATACCCAACTTACCCCAAGTTATCTTCTCGTTAGGCACTGCACCGCTGTACGAACCGTACGAAGTGGTAGAGTCGCTTATTTGGCAGAAGTAACCCCAGAAAGGAACGTCATGCCATTCCAAATCTTGGTACATCATAGGTACTACGCATATAGGGAAATCGCCCGCTATACCGCCACCTATCTGGAAAAAGCCTACACCCTTGCCACCACTGTTCTTACGGTACCAGTCGCTTAGCCATACCATATAGTCTATACCGCTTTTCATTGTGGTAGATGTTATCTCGCCTTTTATGCAGTAAGATGCGAATATGTTACCCATGGTGCTATCTTCCCAACCCGGGCAAATGATAGGCAGGTTCTTTTCAGCCGCAGCTAGCATCCAGCTATTCTTCGGGTCTATTTCATAGTATTGCTCAAGCACACCGCTCAATAGCATTTTGTACATAAACTCGTGCGGAAAGTAGCGCTCGCCTTTGTCGTTCGCATCTTTCCATAGCTCATATATATGCTTCTGTAAGCGGCGGAAAGCCTCTTCTTCTGGTATACAAGTATCGGTTACACGGTTAAAGCCGTTCTCTAATAGGTCCCATTCTTCTTGTGGAGATAGATCGCGGTAGTTAGGCACGCGCTTGTAGTGCGTGTGGGCCACTAGGTTCATTAGGTCTTCCTCTAGATTAGCGCCGGTGCAGCTTATTATAGCTACTTTATCTTGCCTTATCATTTCGGCTAGCGATATACCTAGCTCGGCAGTACTCATAGCGCCCGCAAGGGTTATCATCATTTTACCGCCTTCGGCTAGGTGTGTTTCGTAGCCTTTGGCAGCGTCTATAAGTGCAGCTGCGTTAAAGTGACGGTAGTGGTGCGTAATAAAATCTCTAACCGGTGATGCCATGTCTTCTGTCTTTTTATTTTGATGGTTGAACAAAGCGCCTGCTTAGGCAAACGCGCTGCGAAAATCAAAAAAAAATCGACACAACAGGCAGTTTTTTATGTTGCTATTGGTTAACCAAAACTTAATTTTGGTTGGCTGCATGGGCTACCTCTTTCGTAAGGTCGGCTACGGTAACAAGTTCCAATGCGCGGTTGTCTGGTATTATTACCCCAAATTTCTTCTCTACATCTACCACCAGTTCCACAATATCAATAGAATCTAAGCCTAAATCGCTCTTTAGGTTCAAGTTAAAATGTAGGCTTTCGGGCTTTATACGAAGTATATCTGCTATACTGGTCTTTATTTCTGCTAGGGTCTGTATCATTTCTCTACTCCTTAAATCTTTTACTGCTCTTTAAGCAGTCGCTTCCTTTAAATAGTCGTGCCAAAGCAATAGTTATTGCATTATGCACATGTTGTGGTGGTGTTATCTGTTGTTAATGCAGTTTAAATCGTAAAATTCTATAATTGCATACAGGCGTTGGCAATTAGCTATGGGGCTGGTACGTCCTAATCAACACTTTTAATACATTTGCCCCTCAATTAACTACTTAAATGGAAGAAACCTTAATCCGCGTTGCGCAGTTTATACTTAGCCTTTCAATACTGGTTACGCTGCACGAGTTCGGTCACTATATCACTGCCCGTATGTTTAAAACCAGGGTGGAGAAGTTCTACTTGTTTTTCGATTTCCTGTTTCCTTTTCCTGGCATTGCCAATTTCGCGCTTTTCAAAAAGAAGATAGGCGAAACGGAATACGGCTTGGGTTGGTTCCCAATGGGCGGCTATGTAAAAATAAGCGGCATGATAGACGAGAGCATGGATGAAGAGGCCATGAAACTGCCGCCGCAGCCTTGGGAGTTCCGCAGCAAACCAGCTTGGCAGCGCTTACTCATCATGCTAGGCGGTATTATCGTCAATATCATTTTGGCCATCTTCATCTACTCGATGATACTACTGGCGTATGGCGAAAAGAAGCTGCCGATAGCAGAGGCAAAATATGGCTATGTAGCAGATTCGCTAGCGCAAAGCATAGGCTTGCAAAGTGGCGATAAGATTGTAGGTTATAACAACACCGTAAAATTCGACGATGCATCTATATCAGTGGTTAAGGATATGTTGTTCGACGATGCTACCTCGATACAAATAACACGTAACGGCGAGGCAAAGAGCATAACAGTACCGCCAAACGTATGGCCCGATATGATAAAGAGCCGTGGCAAG
>JAFDYM010000358.1 GCA_018267435.1 Bacteroidota bacterium
GGAAGACATAATGGAGTTTAATGGCGTAACTAATGATCTTAACTACTGCATGGATTTCGAGTTGTGGCTTAAGTATTTGATACGATATGGCGATGGGCAAATAGCATACAACGAAAGGATATTGGTAGATTATATGCTGCACCCCGAAAGCAAGTCCTTTAAAGAGCTAGATAATACCAGGTTCAATTTATCGTCGGCTTTTACTAATGAGAAAAACGCTATATATCTTTCGTTGGCAAAGCAAATTGGCGAACAGAATGTAATAGATGGATTGAATTATGTAGTACAGAAGCAAGTACTTGGATACGAATTGAAAATGAAAACAGCTTTGCCAAAGCATGTATTGTCGGTAGCCCTAAACTATGTTTTGTATGACTACAGCAGAAGGTTTTTTTATGCAGGAGATTATGCTAAATCGGGTAAAATTCTGTCTTTCGTAAACACTAGCATGCTTGAAGAAGAAGACCGAAAAGGCGCCAAATATTTGCAAAAACAACTATTAATTAAAAACTGGCGATGGTATCCAACCCGTACTTCAGCATTATAACTCCGGCGTATAACCGCGCCAGTTTTTTACCGGCAACTATTAAAAGTGTACAGGACCAAACCTTTACCAATTGGGAGTATATTATTATAGATGATGCCTCGAAAGACAACTCGGAAGAGATTATTAAATCTTACAAAGACGAGCGTATTGTATACCTGAAAAACGAAACCAACCGCGAGCGTGGCTACTCGCGCAACCGTGGCCTGCAGGTGGCCAAAGGTAAATACATTTGCTTTTTAGATAGCGATGACGAATACTGTCCAAACCATTTGCAGTATTTATACGAAGAAATTCAGAAACGAGAAGAACCTACGGCCCTGCTGTTTTCGCGCAGCTATCAACGGTTCGATAATGGTCCGTTAGAAAAGCGACACTTTGAAGACATCAATAAGTATGATAAGTACACATATGTACTTAATCATACGTTTAATCATAATTGCGTGGCAGCACACCGTGATATCTTCAAAACCGAGAAGTTTGATGAAACCATCCCAGGCCTTGAAGACCTTGACTTGTGGCTTCATATAAGCATGAAATACCCGCTAATACAGCTTAGCGAATACACCAACATACTTAACTATCACAATGAGAGTTATACTATGGGCGGTTTTAAGCGTTACCAAAGCGAACTTACAAAGTTTAAGATAGTGTTTGATAAGCCCGAGTTTAAGAATATACTGCCAGCCGATGCAAAGAACTATCTGTTATCTAAATGCCATTACTTTTTAGCTATCTGCTATGCAGAGGTAGGGGAGAGAGGCAAGATGTACCAAAGCTTGGTGAAGGCATATACTACTTACCCTAAAGGGTATAATGTAAACGCCAACAAAACTATGGCTGTGCTTTTCTTGTATAATATTCCGATATTAGGGGGACTTATAAAAAGTATAGTTCGCTTAGCTAAGTAATGACCAGCAACCCCTTTTTTAGCATAGTAATACCTGCATATAACCGTGCGCACATGATAGGGCATACCATAGGTAGTGTGCTAAAGCAAACCTATACCGATTGGGAGCTGGTGATAGTTGACGATGGCTCGAAAGATGATACAAAAGAAGTAGTACTGGCGTATAACGAACCCCGCATAAAGTACATTTATCAAACAAACGCCGAGCGAAGTGCTGCCAGAAACAATGGCATAAAGAATAGCACGGGCAAATACATAACTTTTGTTGACAGCGATGATTACTACCTGCCCCGCAGGCTTGAAATGCTTCATGCATCTATAAAAGATAAAGGCGAGCCCGTAGCACTGTTCTACACAGATATTGCATTTGATAAGCATGGTGTGTTTACCGATAAGTTTGCCGGCGAAAACATGGGGTTGAACATTCACGATTTTATAGCCACCGCAGTACTTGGCAACCCGCAAATGTGTGCCCATAGAGATGTTTTTTTGAAACATCAGTTCAATCCAAAATTTAGAATAGGCGAGGATATGGAGCTGCTACATAGAATGCTGGATGAATACCCTGCTATATACCTTCCCAATCAGTTAACCGTGGTAGCTGGCGACCATGATGACCGCTCGGTGAACGAAAAGAAGTATAACAGCTTTGCCGAACACAAACAAACGCTCGATTTTGTTTTTGCACCTACACACCCAGGCAGTAAAACAAACGCTGAGTTGAAAGCTAACAAGTATTGCGACTGCTACTTTGGAATAGCGCGCTACCATATATATAACAAGCAGCGTGGTAGTGCTGTTTATTGGTTGCTAAAATCAATAATGGCCAAACCCGGCCACCCACAAACCAAGTACAAGCTGAACCTTATAAGACATGTATTGCTAAACCCTGCGCAAGCAATAAAACTATTGCAGGGCTAATGCGCATACTACACATTATACCAAACCTACGCAAAGGCGGCGCCGAGCGCATTGCTATGGATATGTGTGCTGAACTGGCAACGCGCCAAGGAGTAGAAGTAAAGCTGGTATACATAAACAACTTAGCCCAATACGATACAAGCGAAGCAAAATATGATTTGCAATGCATGCCTTCATCGGTACAGCTATCGCTTACCAAGCCTGCTACATATAACATTGCTGCGCTTGATGCATTGATTAAAACATGGCAGCCCGATGTAATACACTCACATTTGTTCGAGGCAGAAATAGTATCGCGTAGCATTACCTATCCGCAAGCTAAATGGTTTAGCCACTGCCATGATAATATGCACCAGCTAGAAACCTTTACTTTGGCTATACTAGGCAGCAAGAAAAGGATAACAGAATACTACGAGCGCATCTATCTGCTAAAGCGCTATCGCGCTAACGGGGGCAACAAATTCATAGCTATATCGAAAGATGCGCAGCAATATTTTGAAAGAGTATTGCCGAAAGATCTGAACCATGTAACGCACATACCGAATGCAATAAATAGTAAGCGCTTTACTAAGCCAGATGGATATACGAAGCAAGCAAGCAATACGCTGCAACTGGTAACGGTAGGTAGCTTAGTAGATAAAAAGAACCAGGCACTGCTAATAGATGTGGTGGAAGAAATGGTAAGGCGTGGTGCTGATGTACACTTACATATATTGGGCGATGGGCCTAACCGACAAAAACTACAAGGCAAAGTAGATGCACTTAAACTATCGAACCATATAACACTACATGGCAATGTAGCAAAGGTAGAGGAATACCTTTGGCGCAGCGATATATATGTGCATGGTGCATATTACGAGCCCTTCGGCTTGGTATTGGTAGAAGCCATGGCTGCAGGCTTACCCGTAATTAGCTTAGATGGCCGGGGCAACCGAGATATAATAAGCAATGGAGAGAACGGATATATTCTACCCGAACAAAATGCGAAAACGTTTGCCGATACTATAGAACAATTGGCAAGCGACAAGCCGTTATATAACCGCATACAACAAGCGGGGCTGCAAACGGCGCAGCAATTTGATATAGTGAAGTATGTAGACAGCTTATTGGCGCTATACAGAAGCTAGCGCTAAACTAATTGCCTACAGCCTGTTGAAGCAAACTATTTTTTCGGCACCAGTGCCTTATATATCACCTCTTGCAACTGGGTGCGTATGTTCATCTTCACCAGCATGTTGTTATCGGCATTAGGGTACACGCGGTTGCTAAGGAAGATGTAAGTCAAGTTGTTCTCAGGGTCGCTCCATACACAGGTGCCGGTAAAGCCCGTATGCCCAAATACACTTAGCGGTACACCATCATAGCACGGCGATGATTTTTTTACATCAGGCTCAGGCTTATCGAAACCTAAACCACGGCGCGATAATTTGCTTTGGCGAGTGGTAAATAGTTTAACCGTAGCCGAGTCTAAAATTTCCTTGCCGTTATACACGCCATCGTTCAATAGCATTTGGAATAAGGCAGCTAAGTCGAACGCTGTGCTGAACACACCTGCATGGCCTGCTACACCGCCATACATGGCCGCGCCAGGATCGTGCACATAGCCGCGCACTACCTGCTTGCGGAACAGTGTATCGTATTCGGTAGGCGGTATGCGGCTAGCGGTAAAGCGTTGCAGTGGGTTATAGCCTATATGCGCTAAGCCCATAGGGCGGTAGAAGTTGTCGCGTACATACTCGTCCAGCTTTTTGCCGCTCACTTTCTCTACTATCTTCTGCAATATGTAAAAGTCATTATCGCTGTATACATATTTTGGCGTTTCGTCTACATCGCTAGTGGCTATTATGTGCCACATGGTATCGGGGTAGTCGTTGCGTATAAATAGGCTATCGGCCACCAGTGTGGTAAAGCCCTTCTCTGCTGCCTTGCGGTAGTATATGCTGCGCTTGGCGCTGTCGCCCACCGTTTCTTTGTAGAACATGAAGAAGGCCTTTAAGCCTGCCTGATGCGTAAGTATATCGCGTAGCTTAAGGTCTTTAATGGTTGAGTGTTTCGGTAGCTTAATGTAGTCGTCTACCGCTTTATCAAGCCCTATTTTTTTCTGCTCGTATAGTTTCATTACAGCCAATGTAGTAGCTGCTACTTTGCTTATACTGGCAAGGTCGTAAATGTCGTTCGGCTTTACGGCATCGGCAAATTCGTACTGCTTATTGCCATAGGCTTTATTCCATATCACCTTTCCATCTTTAGCTACCAATAACTGGCAGCCTGGAAAGGCTTTGGCATCTATACCGCTTTTAATAATGTCATCTAGCGCCTTCAGCTTCGCACTTGCTATGCCCAGCTCCTCGGGGTTGGTAATCTTCAGCCTATATATGTTATCGTTGGTAAAGCCGCGCCCAGCTTTGAGTGTTTTACAACTGGTAACAGGTAGTTTGCCACTAAACTTTTCGGCACCGAATATGGCATTGGCAGCTACCATATTGGTTATCTCGTTATCCTCATAGGCCATTACCACCCATGGTAGAAACTCGAAAAACTTTAAGCTATATGGATTACCGAATACGTTCAACACTACCTTGGTTCTACCCGATAGGTTTTCGATGAATTTGCGCGTAGCATCGGTTACGTTGTAGTCGCGCGATGCGGCGCGCACCATGCCATGCAAATCGATGATAACCAGATTGTACTTGGCTAGGGTATCCATCAAGGCGTTCAGTTCCCTAGCATTGCCTTCTTGCGCTTGATTGAATAAATCAAATTCGGCAAAGTTGCTGATGTGCTGCTGAAACTGCGATATGCCATTATTACCTATTGATAGCGATGCCACACGGCTGTAGTTCCATTCTTTAAATGGCAATAGCGTATCCAAGTTTGCTGCTACGGTTAGTGCCTGCTCAAACAATTTTTGGCGCAGGTTCTGCCCATACATATTGTTCAAATCTGCGCTCAAATTTTCGAGCGCTACGCGCTGTTTTTTGTTTAGCCCTAGGTTATACTTGTAGGCTAAAACCTTCTTTACGCGCATCTCCATTTCAAGCTGCGAAATACAGTTACTATCAAGACTAGCTTTTATCTTCTCGATACCTTTAGTAGCATCTTCGCTAAAAACCAGAATATCGCAACCCGCCATAAAGGCTATCGAATCTACAGTGCCAGGCTTGTATGCTGCGGCTACGCCCTTCATGTTTAGTGCATCGCTAAATACCAAGCCATCGTAGCCCATTTTTGTTTTCAGCAAGCCACCTGTTATGGTAGAAGAAAGCGATGCTGCGATGTTCTTCGTTGTATCAAGTGACGGCACGTTTAGGTGCGCCACCATTACGCTACCTACGCCATTATTGAACAGTATTTTGAAAGGATAAAGCTCCAAACTATCGATAGCGCCAGCGCTTTTTATTACCTGCGGCAGTTCCTTGTGAGAATCTTTGTCGGTATCGCCATGGCCAGGAAAGTGTTTGGCGCAGGCCAGTACACCTTCGTCTTGCATACCTTGTGCATATTCCAAGCCTTTTAGTGCTACACGGTATTTGTCTTCGCCAAACGAGCGTTCGTTTATTACGGGGTTGTTCGCATTGTTGTTTACATCTACATCGGGCGCAAAGTTGATGTTGATGCCTATACGCTTGCACTCGCGGCCTATTTCGCGGCCCATATCGTATATCAGTTTATTATCGCTTACGGCACCAAGGGTCATTTGCCTAGGAAAAGTAATGGTAGAATCTAACCGCATGGCCAAGCCCCATTCGCCGTCTATGGCTATAAAGGCGCCAACCTTGGCAGAGTCCTGCAAGCGGTTGGTCCATATAGCTTGTGCTTCGGGCATGCCTTTAAAGAAGATGACACCGCCTGCCTTGCCACGCTTTATAAGGCCCAATACAGTATCCATGTTATAGTCCTTGCCGCTAGTGTAGGCCGGCAACATAAAGAACTGGCCAATGCGCTCCTCTACGGTCAATTGATTATAAACTGAATCGACCCACTTAACGCATTTGGGGTTGCTGCGCCAGTTTAAAAAATCTACCCCCTGCGCCTGCACTTGTGCACAACAAACCAAACCCAGCACTATAGCGCCAAGCCAACCCTTTACCTGCAACTTAAACCCTTTACCCCTCATGTGCTGCTAAGGAACGAAACATTTGCCACGCCCCTGTCTAACCGATACAACGACTTTTCCCCTCAATTATGTTGATTGATAATAAGTAACACACAGCCAAAAAAACATAATGGCTACAAGCAAGATTTTGGCAAACTAAAAAATCAAAATAGAACTACTGCCAGTGCAAACAGCGGGGGCAATTAATTAAGTTTGCATCCTGCATGGATATCATTCGTTTATTACCCGATAATATTGCCAACCAAATAGCCGCCGGCGAGGTTATACAGCGCCCAGCCTCTGCCGTAAAGGAAATAATGGAGAACGCTATTGATAGCGGAGCTACGCACATAAAGCTGATAGTGAAACAGGCGGGCAAAAGCCTGATACAGGTAATAGATAATGGCTGCGGCATGAGCGAAACCGATGCCCGCATGTGTTTCGAAAAACATGCTACTTCTAAAATTCGCAGTGCCGACGATTTGTTCAACATACGCACCATGGGTTTTAGGGGCGAGGCGCTTGCCAGCATAGCCGCTATAGCGCAGGTAGAATTGAAAACCCGCCAGCATGGCGAGCAACTGGGCACTTGTATAGAAATAGAGGGCATGAAGGTGCTGAAACAGGAGCCTTGTCAAACCCCTGAGGGCACATCGTTAGCCATCAAAAACCTTTTCTTTAACGTGCCTGCGCGCCGCAACTTTTTGAAGAGCGATGCTGTGGAGTTGAAGAACATTATAGAGGAGTTTCAGCGCATATCATTAGCCAATCCTAAAATAGGATTTCAGCTGTTTAGTAACGATAACGAACTGTACCACTTAAAGGGAGGCAATCTAAAGCAGCGCATCACCCAGCTGTTTGGCGATAACTATGCGCAGCGTATAGTGCCAGTAGAAGAAAAGAGCTATGCGCTGGAGGTGTACGGCTTTGTAGGTAAACCTGAGTACAGCAAAAAAACACGCGGCGAGCAGTATGTGTATGTCAACAATCGCTTTATAAAGTCGGCTTACCTGAACCACGCCGTAACTGCTGCCTATAGCGAAATGCTACCGAAGGATAGCTTTCCTTTCTACGTACTGTTTTTAGATATTGACCCTAGCAAGATTGATGTAAACGTACACCCTGCCAAGCACGAAATAAAGTTTGAGGACGAGAAACTGGTGTACACCTTCTTTAACTTGGGCACTAAGCATGCCTTAGGCGCATACAGCGTATCGCCTACCTTAGATTTTGACCAGGAAGACCACTTAAACAAAGCGGGTGGCTTTGAGCAGCAGCCACGTACATGGCTAGAGATAACACAGCAAACCATGACCAACCGCGAGGGTAAAAAGTTCGCCCCGCCAAGCAACTTCGAACCTATGACAAGGCGCGAAGAAAGCAACATGAAGAACTGGGAGAGCGCCTTCGATACCATAGGCAGTAAGCCGAAGGTAAGCACCCATTCATCGAAGGCTAACTACGATAGCGATGCAGAAGATAACCTGCTGGAAATAGAGCCTGTAAAAGAGGTGGTGCCACCGCACCAAATACACAAAAAGTACATTGTATCGCAAATAAAAAGCGGCTTTATATTGATAGACCAACAGGCGGCGCACGAGCGTATTTTGTTCGAGCGATACTTGAAGATATTTGAAACTAAAAAGCACGAAAGCCAAAGGAGTTTATTCCCTCAAAACTTCGACCTGAACGTAAGCGATGCGCAGATACTAAGGGAGATACTGCCCGACATCAACAACCTTGGTTTCGATATACAGGAATTTGGCAAGAATGGCTTTGTCATCCACGGCTTTCCTGCCGATATACAGCAAGGCAACGAACGCCAAATAGTAGAAGGCCTAATAGAGCAATACAAAGAAAGCCTAAGTGTAACCAAGCTTACGCGCCGCGAAAAACTGGCGAAAAGTATAGCCCAAAGTTCTGCCATAAAAACTGGCCGCACGCTTAGCATAGAAGAAATGCGCACGCTTATAGATGAGCTTTTTGCCTGCGAAAACGCATTTGCTGCACCTAACGGCAGGTTTACCTTTATTACGCTTAGTAACGATGAGTTGGATAAACGGTTTGAGAATAGATAAAAAAGAGAAGCCGCCCCTTGGGAGGGGGGCTTCTCTTTTTTTATTGCTTATTTGTTAGGTGAGTA
>JAFDYM010000359.1 GCA_018267435.1 Bacteroidota bacterium
ATATGATACAAGTACTTATTATATTGTGCGTGATGCCCCATTCCCGATGCATCTGAAAAAAGCAGTTTCATGGAATGCTGGTATTTACTATGGCGGCGGATTAGCCATTATTAATCATCTGCAAACCAAATTGAGGACGCCATTACAAAGTGGCATTACTTATTATATAAGTGGACATATAAATGCCGTAATCGATAGCTTTCGACCAAGTTTTAATTACGCTGATTCTAATTTCTTTGGTTTTCATTCGCATATCAAGCAAATGGGTGTATTGCTTACCAGTAACAAAGTACAAACGCATGATATTCGAGGTTTTGCTGGTGTAACGCCTTCAGCCACGTATAATATACAGCCATTCCCAAATAGGATTTACAGCAACGCTTGGCAGAAATTTGAAATGCTATACACGGCTCAAGGTGGTGAGGAGTATTTAACCTTGAGCAATTTCGATACATCATTCAATAACATCATGGTCTATCCCGATCATGATTCTATGTTGCTACATAAGTTTGGTAGCATAGATTATAGTTACCTTACTGGCTGGCCATTATTTTTGTATTTGGACAATTTTACCATGATACCCTTAGCTGATACAAGCAAGCAGGTGCTAAATCCAATGATACAAAACCCGGACAGCCTGCGCCTAGGCCGCGATAGAATGCTATGTAACGCTGCGCCTGGTATAACGCTAAATGCTGGCAACGGCTTTAGTACCTACCAGTGGAACACGGGTGCTACCACGCCTACCATACAGGTAAACCAAACTGGTACATATATGGTAACTGTAAGCAACGGCTGCCAAACCTATAGCGATACGATAAGGCTGATACCCGATACCAACTTTGTAATGCCTAGCTATGCCGATGCAGGTATATGTACCAATACGGTAGTTAGCTACTATGTAGATACTAGCATAGCCTACAACAATATGCTATGGAGCAATGGCGATACTACCTACACCAGCAGCTTCGGCGCGGGGCAGCATTGGCTGCGCCTAGCTAACGACTGCCACCTGCAGTACGATACATTTAATGTAACATACTATGGAGCAGATACCGTTGACCTAATACAACAACAAAAATATGTGCTGTGTAGCAATGCCAGCCCCACCATAAATGCACCTAACGGCTACACCAACTACCAGTGGAGCAATACTAACCAAGGGCAGCAGCTTACGCCGCTGCAGTCGGGCATTTACTACCTATCGGCTACCGATGCGCATAGCTGTGTAATAACCGATACAATTAACGTGGTGCTTACAGCCGAGCCGCAGCTTACATCGGCATGGCCTGCCGATACCACCTTGTGCCTAGGCAAAGGCTTCGATGTAAACCTTACACTGAATACCGATAGCGCTACCTATGCCTGGAACACGAGCGATGCTTACGAGTATAGTCTATACAGACCGATAGATGCCGCAGGTTTTTATGCATTCAACGTACAGAACCAGTGCGGCTCCAACACCTACAGCTTTAGCGTAGCTACCGTAGATTGCGATACGGTGGTTATTGTGCCTATAGATACCAGTACACCGCCAGCAGTAGATAGCAGCCTAGTGCAGCTATACATACCCAATGCCTTTACTCCAAATGGGGATGGAAATAATGACCTGTTCAAGATATATGGCAAGGGTACAGTACTGTATTATGAGTGTGCCATATACAACCGCTGGGGCGAGGTGGTTTACCACAGCTACGATGCCACAGCAGGTTGGGACGGTACTTATAAAAGTGCCGAACTACCCACAGGCAACTACGTATATGTTATAAAGTATAACAGCACTACCGATACACAGGGCCGCGTACTTAAAGGCTCGGTAATGTTGATGCGGTAGATATGTTGCAGCATAAAAACAAAAAGCGCCGTTCCGAAAAGGGATGGCGCTTTTTTAGTTTATGGTTTTTAAATTTTAGTTCTGTATGCTGGTAAGTATACCATCTTTAAAATAAAGATACGACTTAAGGTTGTACACCCATTGCTCGGTAGTGCCATACGTATTGGTAGTGCGGTTTATGTCCCTTGGTTTGCCCCATGCATCTATGCACATGGCTGCCGTCATGCCTATTTTTACCTGGCCGGCAGCTATAAGGGCGCCCGTGGTTTGTCCGTATTTTGCAATTAGGTCCTGCTTACGCTTTTCTTTGGCGGCTACAGCTGCTGCAGCATCTTTCTGATCCTGTATTTTAGCCTGCTGCGCCTGTAGTGCCCTTTGTTTTTCTTGTTCCTCTATACGCTTGCGCTCGTTTTCCGCATTTATTCTTGCTTCCTCCTCTTTTTGCGCTTTTAGTTCGGCTTCTTTTTGCTTTTTAGCTAGGTAGTCTTCCTTGGTAGTAAAGTCGGTAAGCTTTACGCCAGCGTTAAATTGCTTTTGTGTACCTGCGGCAATTTCTTGGTTTGCATCGTTCTTCAGTATTAATACAGCCGTTTCGGTCATACTGTTTTTTTCCTTCATAAGTGTTACATCGCTACAAGTCCATTCGCTGTTCAACTTTACTACAATATCGGTATTTGTGTTTATCTCTTTTGCTATTGTAGGCTCGGTATAGTTTGTAGTGTATACATAATTTTTGTTTAGGTACAGCTGCTTAAGTTTTTCGTAGTAGCCTACTACCAAAAACGAAATGTGCTCTGCATAACCATTATAGCCTACATTGTAATATACTATGTCGCTATTGTCTTTACGCTGTAGTTTTATAAAGGTGCTTTTGTTGCTGCTATTCTCATTGGTGCCTTCTACTACATCTAGTATTTTAAAGTACTTCCCTTCTATGGCTTTTGGGTCGCTCATAGTAATGTAGCCATCCTTTATGGGGTTGTACATTTCTTTGGTGTTAGTAGTTGAAAGTTTTACAGGCTGTTTAGCAAAGCTCATATACTGCATGTGCTCGGTAAGCCTATTATTGGCACTAAGCCCTTTTTTTTCAAGCACCAATATTTCCTGACCTATAAATTGCCTATAGTCGCCCTTGGTATTTACAAGGTCAATGTTGGTTAAGCTGTCATAAGCAGCGGCAGGTTTTTGGTAGTTTTCGTTTACCGTACGCGATGTTATTTGGCTAAAAAGGTTTATAGAAACAAACAACAGTATGGGGGTGAATATATTTTTCATCTAACTTTTTTCAATTATAGAAACGAAAGTAATTAAGCCTAATCAATTTGCAATATCGCCTAGGTGGTAGTATGACGATATTGCAAATTATATATTAGATATATACATAACGCAACAGCCCCTTCGAGCAAATCGAAGGGGCTGTGCTGTTTTATGATTTAAGAAGGTATTACATACTCCTACCCATGTTTCTGGCATTGGCGCCGGCATTGTCCTTACCGCCAAAGTTTACCACCATTTGTACGGTAAATGAACGTGGCCTATCGGGCTTGGCTACGCGTATGGCGTAGTTGGTGTTCAATACGTTTTTAACTAGAAAGTTAACTGCTATGTTGCGGTTAATGTTTACACCAGCACGAAGGTCCCATACAAAGTCGCCCTTGTTAATGTTCTCCTCGCGTATTTTGCGCACGTCTTTTATGTACACCTCAAATATGTTGTCAACTTTGGTCATATAGCTATAGTACTGCATACTGGTACCTAGGCGGTACCTGCCGTATAGTAGAAAGTCGAAATCTGCCTTGAAGGTATGTGGGTTGCGGTAGCGCAGCATGCCTTGGGTTTGCTCGTTCCATAGTGCATAAGATGCTTTACCATTGGCATCGTATGGCGTTTTCATGGCAAACTTCTTAAATGCATCTGCAATAAAATCGCCTACATTATGTGTTACCGTGGTGTCGTTCAGGTCAACACCATAAAAGTAGGTATAACCTACCATGGTAGTAAAGTTAACAGGGCCTATATTACCCTCGCCATAGGCCGATACTTCCCAGCCGAATATACGCGCACGGCTTACGTTCTGGCTTTGGAAGTAAGGCACGATAGCAGGCGGTGTTTTGCTGTTATCTATATTAATGCCAAAGGTAAATTCAATCATATCGCGGAACTCGGTCCAGAACACAACCGCATCTAAGTAACCTAACCAGTTACCTATTTTCAAGCTACGCTTGTAGCCTAGCTCGGCAGTCCAGCCGCGCTCAGGGCGTATATCGTGGTTAGGCAATATTTGTATACCTGCCAGTTCGTAGGTTACAAAGCGCTCGGCTATACTAGGCACACGGAATGCCTGGCCAAACGAAGCGCGGATGTAATTGTATTTGCGTATCTCGAAGTTTAAACCTACACGGGCTACTGGTAGCACAGGTGTAAAAGCGCTATCTAGCCTATACCACTCTTGGCGTATGGCAGCGTTGGCACTTAGCCATTTCCAGTTTATTTCGCCTTGCAAAAAGCCGCCGCCATGGTCGGTAGCGTGCTTGCCTAGGGTCCCGTCGGTTACATCGCCGTGTTCGTTGTTTACACCCACTAGTATACGGCCTAGCTTGCCAAAGTCGTGGCGGAACTGGTAATCTAACCTGTATACCCAAAAGTCGGTTTGTCCGTCTATGTTGTTTTGGCGGTTAAAGCGGCCATATATTTTGTGCTGGTTTCCCTTCTTATCTACGTAACGTATTTTAGGGTCAATAAAGGCGTAGAAGTAGCGCTCGTCAATGTCAACACCCGAAGCCGATAAATAAGGGTGTCCTCCGTCTTGCCAAAAAAATTGGAAACCGCTTTTGCGGTACATCAAGTTGGTGCTTAGCTCAATAGTTAACCTTTTTAGGTTGCGTGGCTGCCAACGTATTTTGGTATTGAACCTGGTAAAGTAGTCGTACTCTTCTTTTTGGTAGCTCTGCGAGCCGTTCAACATACCGCCAAACACTAAATCGAAATCGCCGAATTTCTGCTTGTGCAAAAAGGTCATACCGGCGGTGTTTGGGTTATTGAAGAAACCCGTACCGCGTTTCCACCACTGAAAAGAATCAACCGGTGGCTTGCCCATACCTTCGTAAAAGAAGGTGAACTTGGTTTGTGGTGTATCGGTGGCATAGTCGGTAGTTATGCTCATTACACCATTTAGTGCCGATGAACCGTACTGCACCGATGATGCACCTTTCATCAATTCCATTTGCGCTACGTTCTCTACAGGTATAAACGCCCATTTTATATCGCCTCTATCGGCCGACATCATTGGCATTTCATCTATTACCAAAGTTACACGGCTACCACTACCATAGGCATAGCCGCTACCGCCGCGTATACTCATTTGGCCGTCCAACACGGTTACGCCGGGTATTTTGGTTACGGCGTTCTGCATATTGGTTATGTTGTTGGTTTCCAACATACGCGGCTTCATTACATCCACGCTCTGGGTGGTTTTCTGCACCTTGGTACCTATACGGTTTTCGCCTATTACCACCTGCATTAGCTCGTTG
>JAFDYM010000035.1 GCA_018267435.1 Bacteroidota bacterium
CAATGCTACGTGGTCGTAGCAAATGCTTCTTCTGCCCTTCGGGCTTTCGGCAGCGCAGTCAACAAATATGTATTCGCCGCTCTTCTTATCTAGGCCTATTACATCGGGCTCGCCGCCTGTGCTTTCCATTTGGTTAAGGCTCCATAGCTTGGCAGGTGCAGCAAGCAGTTTGGCTTCTACCTTGTCCCAATCTATACCCTTGTGGCGTGCCTTATGTTTATCGAAGCGCGCTTTAAGAGTTTTCAATAAGTCTGCTTGCTCGGCAGCACTTAGCTTTTTGTTCTTACTCATATAGCTAAGCTATAAAGAATTTTTTCACCACAGATAACACAGATGAACACGGATTAAAAATATATCTGTGGGTATCTGTGTTCATCCGTGGTTAGTTGTTTTCCTTCTTAGCATACACAAAGTTCTCTAGGTCCTTCATGCGTTCATCGGCGTCTTTCATGTTGCGCACATCTTCAAAGTTCAGCACTAGAAACTTCTCCGTTTCGCGCAGGTATATACCCGTGCGGCGCAATTGGGCATACTCCATTATTTTCATAAACACATTCGATGCATAGAAGCTCGATTCCTTGTTGGCTACAAAGTAGCAGCGCAGGTGTTTGCCTTTTAGTATTATCTGTTCCATGCCTAGCTTGGTGGCTATCCACTTCATGCGCATGGCGTTGAACAGCTCGTACACTTGCTTCGGCACCTCGCCAAAGCGGTCGTGCAGTTGTTCTTCAAACTCCTTCAATTGCTCTTCGTCTTTCAACTCGTTCAGGTCGCGGTATAGTATCATACGCTCGGTAGTGTTACTAACATAGCTATTTGGTATCAGCATCTCCAAGTCGGTTTCTATACTGCAATCGCGCACATAGTCCTGTGTGCGGTCAAGTTCTTCTTTGTACAAGTCCTTGAACTCCGTTTGCTTCAACTCGCGAATCGCCTCGTCTAATATTTTATGGTATACATCGTAGCCTATATCTGCTATAAAGCCGCTCTGCTCGCCGCCCAGCAAGTTGCCCGCGCCACGTATATCCATATCGCGCATAGCTATGTTGAAGCCGCTGCCCAACTCACTAAACTCCTCCAACGTTTTCAAGCGTTGCTTAGCTTCGCTAGTCAACGTACTCATAGGCGGTGTCAACAAATAGCAGAACGCATTCTTGTTGCTACGGCCTACACGCCCACGCAGCTGGTGCAGGTCGCTCATACCAAAGTGGTGCGCATTGTTGATGATGATGGTATTGGCGTTCGGTATATCTATACCGCTTTCAATTATGTTGGTAGAAAGCAGCATGTCGTACTCGCGGTTGATGAACTTCAATATTACCTCCTCCAAGTGGCTGCCCTCCATTTGACCGTGTGCTACACCTATCTCAATGTTCGGCACTATCTTCATCAACATCTCCCGCACTTCAATTATATCTTTCACACGGTTATGTACAAAGAATACTTGACCACCTCTATACACTTCATACTCTACAGCTTCCTTTATCACCTCGGGATCTAGTACGTGCACCTCGGTAGTTATGGGCTGACGGTTAGGCGGAGGAGTATTGATGATACTCAAATCTCGCGCGCCCATCATACTAAACTGTAGCGTACGCGGTATAGGTGTAGCGGTTAATGTAAGCGAGTCAACATTCGTCTTTAGGTTCTTCAAGGTCTCCTTCACCGCCACACCAAACTTCTGCTCCTCATCTATTACCAACAGTCCAAGGTCCTGAAACTTTACACCCTTGCCCACCAGGCCGTGCGTACCTATCACTATGTTTACTTTGCCTTCCTCTATACGCTTGAGCGTTTCCTTTTTTTCCTTACCTGTTTTAAAGCGGTTTACATAATCTACCTCGATAGGAAAATCGGCCAGCCTTTCTTTGAACGACTTATAGTGCTGCATGGCAAGGATGGTGGTAGGTACTAACACGGCGACTTGCTTGCCATCGCAAGCTGCCTTGAAAGCCGCACGTATGGCTATCTCCGTTTTACCAAAACCCACATCGCCGCACACCAATCTATCCATAGGTGCGAAGGCTTCCATATCGCGCTTCACATCTTCGGTGGCCTTCCCTTGGTCGGGCGTATCTTCATACATAAACGATGCCTCTAGCTCGTTCTGCATATAGCCATCTTTAGCAAAGGCAAAGCCCTTGCTGGTTTTGCGCTTGGCGTATAGCTGTATCAAGTCGAAAGCTATTTCGCGGATGCGCTTTTTGGTCTTCTTCTTTAGGTTGGTCCAAGCGTCGCTGCCTAGCTTGTTTACGCGTGGCGGCTCGCCTTCTTTACCTACATACTTCGATATTTTGTGTAGCGATTGTATGCCCACATAAAGTATATCGTTGCCAGAATAAATAAGGCGCACAGCTTCTTGCAACTGCCCTGCCACCTCTATCTTCTCCAAGCCGCTGAACACGCCCACACCGTGATCGATGTGCGTAACGAAATCACCGGGCTTCATTTCGCGCAGCGTTTTCATCAGTAGTGCCTTATCGCGGCTAAAGCCTTGGCGCAGGTTGTACTTGTGGTAGCGATTGAATATTTGATGATCGGTATAGCAAGCCAACTTCAAATCATCATCAATAAAGCCTTGGTGTATGCCTAAGTTGATGGGGCTGAAATCTACCTTCGCCTTTAGGTCGTCGAAGATGGCATAGAAGCGCTCTATCTGTTTTACGTTTTCGGCAAATATCAAATTGCTATAACCAGCCTCAGTGTTTTGATGCAGGTTAGATATAAGCAGCTCGAAGTTTTTGTTGAATGAAGGTTGTGGTCTGCTTTTGAAAGTTACCTTATGTTCGGCCTTAAAGAATGAAGCCCTGCCAAATTCGATAACCCTAAAGCGGGCAATGCCTTTTAGGAAATCGGCAGAGGTAAGAAATACCTGCTCTGGCTCCCCTTCCAACAAGGGATGGTTAGGATACTCAATCCTGTTTTTGCGCACATCGGGCTGCACCTTTTTGGCGCGCTCCATGCATATATTCATTACATCTACCAGCACCTGTGCATCCTTCACCCATATTATGGTATTGGTAGAAAACATCTCAAGTATCGATGTCTTCTTCTCGTTGCCGAAGTGTGTTTGTATGTTCGGCACTATGGTTACGCTGGCTATCTTTTTCTGCGATAGCTGCGTGCTAGGGTCGAAGGTGCGGATGCTCTCTATCTCATCGCCAAACAACTCAACGCGGTATGGGAATTCGTTGCCGAAACTATAGATATCGATAATGTCTCCACGTATGCTAAACTGCCCAGGCTCATACACAAAATCTACCCGCTCAAACTCGAAGCCCACTAGTAAATCAATCATGAAATCTACATCCAACTTCTCGTTCACTTTCAGCTTCAGCATCTGGCTTTCCAGTTCCTCTGCCTTCACCACTTTTTCTACCAATGCCTCGGGGTATGTAACCGCCAACTCGGCGCGACTGTTCGGATTGTTCAACCTGTTTACCGCCTCGGTGCGCAACAATATATTGTTGTTGTTCAGCTCCGTCATATCTTGCGGACGCTTGAACGAATCGGGGAAGAAGAATACATCTTTACTACCCAGTACCGACTTCAAGTTGTTCTGAAAATAAGCGGCCTCCTCCTTATCGGCACATATAAAAAAGTGGTTGTAGTCGGTGTTCTTAAACACCGCACCCGCCACAAATGCATCCATGGAACCAGTCATACCGGTAAGGTGAATATCGTTGGTAGCACTCGTTTCATCTTTCAGCAAATTGGTTATCTGCTTTACGCTTGGGCTATCGGTGTATTTTTTAAGTATCTCTTCTAAAGTCATATCCCCTCTCAATCTCCCCCAAGGGGGGACTTGTTTTGTTTAAAATAGAATTGCCCCGCAGGGCGCACCTACGGGGTTGAATAAATATGTTGGCGAAGATAGTTTAAACGCGGTTTTCTATAAAACCTTACGGCTGCACTTGGCACACAAAGTTTGCGCAGCATTATCAACAGTGCTCATTTTTTCAACCGCATCGGCCATTACGCAGCGCGGAGTGGAGCAGTGGTCTAGCCCTAGGTTATGGCCAATTTCGTGCACGCTTACTTTAGCCAAGCGGGTATGCGGCACTGGCTTACTAAAGTTGCCCAAGCGGAAGGTAGAAACCACGCAGCACGAGCCGGGTTTTCTACCCAAACCAAAAATGCCGAAATCTTTATATCTGCTCTCGGGCTTCTTTATGTTTCCAAATGCATCGGTTTTACTTACCGATATATCGTAATTGGTTAGGCCAATGATGTAATCAACGCTATCAGGTTTTATATCTGCTAGAAAAGTAAGTAACGCTTCGGCACGATAGCGTGGTGTTTTAATATTTACAAATGCGCTTTGCGGTGGCGCAACGGAATCTAGCACTATAATCCTTGCACCATACTGCTTTACTAGTGCAGCGCGAGCTGTTTCTATCTTCGCA
>JAFDYM010000360.1 GCA_018267435.1 Bacteroidota bacterium
ACGGTCGGTGTTATCCAACATTACGTCTGGTATCTTGTTATGTATATCCAGTTTCAAGTTAGCATTGCTAAGCTCGTCGTATTTGCCTTTGGTGTTTACACGCTTCTCTATCTCGTTCAATACGTCAGTCATGTACGAACCTGCGAATACAGATATGATAGCCGGAGGTGCTTCGTTAGCGCCAAGGCGGTGGTCGTTATTAGCAGAAGCTATAGAAGCACGCAATAGGTCGCTGTACTCGTTTACAGCTTTTATAACGTTTACAAAGAAGGTAAGGAACAACAAGTTAGTCTTAGGTGTTTTGCCAGGGCTAAGTAGGTTCTTGCCAGTATCGGTACCAAGGCTCCAGTTGTTATGCTTACCGCTACCGTTTACACCAGCAAATGGTTTTTCGTGTAGCAATACGCGTAGCTTGTGGCGGCGTGCAACACGCTCCATCAAGTCCATCAATAACTGGTTATGGTCAACGGCTACGTTTATTTCTTCAAACATAGGTGCGCACTCAAACTGGGCAGGTGCTACCTCGTTGTGGCGGGTACGTACCGGTATGCCTAGTTTGTGACACTCTACTTCAAGGTCAAGCATATAAGCATAAACACGCTCAGGTATCGAGCCGAAGTAGTGGTCTTCGAACTGCTGGCCTTTCTGTGGTGCATCGCCTATCAAGGTACGGCCTGCAAACATCAAGTCCTGACGTTGGTAGAACAAAGCCTCATCGATTAGGAAGTACTCCTGCTCCCAGCCCAAGGTAGCTGTTACGCGGGTTACATCTTTATCGAACAAGTGAACAACTGGCAATGCGGCTTGCTCTAGAAAGTGAGAAGCCTTTAGCAATGGAGCTTTGTAGTCCAAGCTCTCGCCGGTGTACGATATAAATATAGTAGGTATGCAAAGGGTTTTACCTTCGCCTATTTCCATTATGAATGCAGGAGAACCTGGGTCCCATGCTGTGTAGCCACGCGCCTCGAAAGTAGCACGTATACCACCACTTGGGAAAGATGAAGCATCTGGCTCCTGCTGTACCAATGCATCGCTACCGAAACGCTCAATACCTTTACCATCGCTAGTTGGGGTAAAGAACATATCGTGCTTCTCAGCCGTTAAACCAGTTAATGGTTGGAACCAGTGAGTGTAGCTGTTAGCACCTTTATCAAGCGCCCAAGCTTTCATACCCGCAGCTACGGCGTCAGCCATTTCGCGGTCTATTTTGGTGCTATTCTTCATAGCAGCCTTTACTGCTTTGTATGCATCTTCCGATAGGTAGTGTTTCATAGCCTCATCGTTAAATACATTCGAACCAAAGTAAGTAGACACTTTAGTGCCGTCCAATCTTGGTTTTACTTCTGCACGGCTTAGCACCGTTTCAATCGCTGATTTCCTTGGGTTGCTCATGTGTTTGGCGTTTTTAACGGCGCAAAAGTAGATTTATTCCGCACGAAAAAAAATGTCCAAACTCAGAATTATACACATTTCGGGGTATCAGCCCGTTAATTTTAGGCTAATAAAGGCTTAACAGAAGCGTAAGAGATGGTTTTGGCGGAAAAAACTGACTTAAAGTCAACGAAACAATCATATTTACAAATAAATAAAGTATTACCGTTATACCAAAGTATACCGACAGCGTAAGCACTTTACCGAGCTAAGCTCCTAACTTAGTAACACTAAACAGACAGACGCATGGAAATAGGGATAGATAGTTTTGCCGCGCGCTTTAGCGATGGCCACGGCGCAGAAAAGAACGATACAAAAGCTATGGCGCAATTGCTGGAGCGCATGGAACATGCCGATAAAGTTGGCTTAGATATATTCGGCATAGGCGAACACCACCGTAAAGATTTTCTCGACTCTGCTCCTACTATGATACTGGCTGCCGCTGCTGCGCGCACCAAGCGTATGCGCCTTACCAGTGCCGTAACCGTACTTAGCGCTGCCGACCCTGTGCGTGTGTTTCAGGAATTTGCCACGCTTGACCTAATAAGCCAAGGCCGCGCCGAAATGGTAGTGGGCCGTGGTTCGTTTGTAGATGCTTACCCCCTATTTGGACTAAGCTTGAACGACTATGATGAACTTTTTGCCGAGAAGCTAGACCTGCTTTTAAAGATACGCGATAACGAGTTTGTAACCTGGCAAGGCAAGTTTCGCCCTGCATTGAAGAACCAACCCGTGTACCCAAGGCCGCAGCAAAGCCCCTTCCCTATTTGGTTGGGTGTGGGCGGCACACCCGAGTCATTCATCCGCGCGGGGGCACTAGGCTTGCCGCTTATGATAGCTGTAATAGGTGGCGAAACGCACCGCTTCCGCCCATTGGTAGACCTATACCGCGAGGCAGGCAAGCGTGCAGGCTACACGCCAGAGCAACTACCTGTGGGCTTGCACAGCCTAGGCTATGTAGGCGAAACTACAGAGAAGGCTTTCGAAGAGTTTTACCCTGGTTATGCCGAGGCTATGACGCGCATAGGCAAAGAACGCGGCTGGCCACCTACTACCCGTGCGCACTTTGAGGCGCAGGCTGGCCCTACGGGTGCACTACTAGTAGGCAGCCCAGAGGATGTAGCAGCCAAAATACTGCGCCATGGCGAGGCACTGGGAGGCATTACACGACTAACATTTATGATGGATACAGCCGGCCTAGGCCACGAGCGCTTGATGAAATCTATTGAGTTGATTGGTACGAAGGTGAAGCCGCTGGTGAATAAGTAAGCTACTTTCCATTGGCACCCGTGCCACCAGCTAGCACATAGCCTATGGTATCGTTACTAAAAAATTCAGGGGTATGCATGGTAAAACAGGTGGTAGACTTTATGGCTTCGTCGTACGACCTATTCCATGTTTCATCGCGGGTAATGCTGCCCGTTGACGTTTGCAGGTTATCGAAATAAATGTAGGTATCAATCAAATTGCCTGGCGCTCCTTCGTGTAGGTGCGAAAGGTAAATAGTATCCTTCTTCATACCATCGGCTTGCAGCCTTACTGTTATGGCATCTTTGCCTACTTGCTCAATAAAGGTTACAGTACCTGTAATACCCGAGTTGTTATAGGTATCCATAGTGTAGATAGTTGTTCTAGGCTCCTTTTTACAAGCAGCTATTGATATAATAAAAGCAAGGATAGCGATATAACGCATAGTAGTATTTTGCGCTATAAACGGTACGGCTGGCAAATTATTGCTTTATCTCCAAGCGGGTTATTACCTTATACTTTATGTAGTCTTTCAACTGTACATTGTATATCTCGCTTTCGGTGTACCATACGGTAACCTTACCAGCCTTTAGGCCTTCAAGATTAGTAGTTAGTAGCTCGGCATTGGTAAAGTATTGAAGCCATAGCAGTTTCTGCTCGCGGTTGTTTGCATCCTTTAATATAATGGTAGCAAACTCGGTTCCCTTCACTTCGGTTATAGTTCCTTCTAGCTGTTGCTCCTGCACTTGTGGCTTAGTAGGCTCTGCTGCCTTGGTTTCGGTTTTGCCCTGCCTTTCAGCCATTTGGTCGCGCACCATTGGTACTAGCTTCTCAAATTTCTCTGGACATTCTATTATCATTCTTGCACCTACAAGTTGACCAAGCGCTTGGCCTACACTCTTATCTATATGGTCAAGGTCTATACCATATTTCTTCTTCAGCTCCTTTTTATATGGCATAGCCTCGCGTATCATACACAAGCCCATCTTCATCTGTATGGCAGTTTTATCGGCTGTGGTATCTATATCGTTCATACACTCGCAGCTCTTTCTGGTAAGCTCTTCAAGCATATCCTGCGCAGTACCTTGGGCACATATACCCAGTACAAAAAACAACATCAGAAAAGAAATGCGGAAAAGTTTCATTTGGTTACGGTTTATTTGAATTAAGCGGCTAATATATGTAGAATATCTCTTCTACAAACTAATCAATAACATGTACCTCTTTGCCTTGGTACACACGCTTGCCATTTACATA
Source organism: Bacteroidota bacterium (assembly GCA_018267435.1). Classification (GTDB taxonomy): domain Bacteria; phylum Bacteroidota; class Bacteroidia; order Chitinophagales; family LD1; genus Bog-950. The sequence continues at coordinate 3,937 of JAFDYM010000360.1, forward strand.
CTCGTGCACATAGGCTACTATGTACATATTCTCGGGTTTCCAAGCGGCATCAAGCACCTTTTTATACACGCGCCTTACTACACGGCCTGCCTCGCGGGTAGTAGTTATCTGGTCGCCCTGTGTACTTGTAAGGTAAGTACGCATTATATCTTTATGTACATAAAAGGTATCTATTATACTACCATCTAGCTGGGCAGTTACCATGCCGCTTTCGGTTAACAGCACAGTCATCTTGTTCTCTTCGGTTACCTCTTGCGTATAGTGTACCTCTGCTACTACTGTCAGTTCGTGGTTGGTACTATCGTACGTTTTATCAAGCACTATGTTTACTGGCGGGGCCACAGCTAGCTGTTGGTTAACCCTGGTTTGCCATTTGCTTTTGTCAAGCAATATAGCGTTCTCGCCATTAAATTTCTCCCTATCTATACCTGCAGCTGGTTCAAGTCCTATTTGCCCTAAGTAATCAAACATGCCTTGAGCTTCTTGACTACGAAAATCG
>JAFDYM010000361.1 GCA_018267435.1 Bacteroidota bacterium
GCCATCATGCATCTTCGCGGCCACCCTAATGTTTGGCAAACCAGCAAATAATCTATCCACACCATATTCTCCGCCTTTTCAGCAATCCGATTATTTTTACCACCGAGTAAAGACAGATATAATGGCGCAGTACGAACTGATAATGCCCAAAATGGGCGAAAGTATTACCGAGGCAACCATTCTAAAATGGTTGAAGAAGGAGGGCGACACTATAAAGATAGATGAAGCAGTATTGGAAATAGCTACCGATAAGGTGGACTCGGAAGTGCCTAGCCCTGTGGCTGGTGTGCTGCAAAAGATATTGTTTAAAGAAAACGACGTGGTGGCCGTAGGCAAAGTATTGGCTGTAATAGAAACCGAAGTAGGCGCTGCTGCCAGCAAGCCAGTGGTAGATGCCCCTGCTGCCGAAAACAAGCCTGCCGCTACACAACCAGCCCGCACCGAGGCTAAAACTGCCGTAGCTACTACGCCAGTTGCCAACAATGGCAACCGCTTCTACTCGCCACTGGTATTGAACATAGCTAGGCAAGAAGGCGTAAGCATGGGCGAACTGGAAGCCCTGCCAGGCACAGGCGCCGAAGGCCGCGTAACCAAGAAGGATATATTGGCATACGTGCAGAACCGTGGCAACCAGCCTGCGGTACAGCAACCTACCGTGCAAGAAACCGCACCTGTGCAGCAAGTACAGATTACTGAGGCTCCGAAGGTGGAGGAGCAGAAAGCCCCTGCAAAATCGTACAGCGGCAATGTGGAGATAATAGAGATGGATCGTATGCGCAAGCTTATAGCCGATAATATGGTGAAGAGCAAGCAAACATCGGCGCACGTTACCTCGTTTGTAGAGGCTGACGTAACCAACATGGTGCTATGGCGCAATAAGATAAAAGGTAAGTTCCAAGCCCTATATGGCGAGAACATCACCTTTACGCCGATATTTATAGAGGCTGTTACCAAGGCACTGCGCGATTTTCCAATGATCAATGCATCGGTAGATGGCAACAACATAGTGCTGCGTAAGGACTTTAACATAGGTATGGCGGCAGCTTTACCTACAGGCAACTTGATAGTACCTGTAATTAAGAATGCCGATATGCTGAACATTGTAGGCCTTACCAAAAAGGTAAACGACCTAGCTGCACGTGCACGCCAAGGCAAGTTGAAAGCCGACGAGATAGAAGGCGGTACATATACCGTAAGCAACGTAGGTACCTTTGGCAACGTAATGGGCACACCTGTTATTCTACAGCCACAAGTGGCTATACTAGCTACAGGCGCTATTAAAAAGAAGCCTGTGGTAATAGAAACAGAAGCAGGCGACACCATCGGTATCCGCCACATGATGTTCCTATCGCATAGCTACGACCACCGTATAGTTGACGGCGCATTGGGCGGCTCGTTCGTACGCAAAGTAGCGGACTACCTTGAGCAGTTCGACGTTAACCGCGAGATATAATACAGCAACTAGGCTGCTAAAGCCTCGGTCTTGTTCAGCCAGTGCCAAGCTTCATCAAGCAATTGGGTGTAGTCTCCTTGTTCGTATGGTTCTACTACAAACTTAAGGTAGCGCGGCTGCACTTCGTTTTGCAACATATAGCTATATACCTTGCCATCGTCATCGTCGCTACTGGTATGTATTATTTGTATAAGCGCTTTAGGGAATTGGGTATGCAGGATATAGGTTGGCCTCTCATCTTCACCGTTCGTAGAAGCCAGCAGGAATCTTTCAGGTTTCATAATCGTCGCGTTTTATCAGCCTACAGGAATCAATCCTCAGCCTGTAAATCAATGGCATAAAACAGTGTGCCATAGCTTATATTAGCTGTAAATGATGTATCCTTTATTCATCAACAGTAATTTAATACTATGGAATTGGGAATGACCTTGATAAGATTAGTTAAGTATATACTTGCCGCTGAAGTGGCATGCATTGTACTTGGCAGCTTGGCAAACAATGCAACCGCGAGTATGTTATTGGCATTGTACCCGCTATTGGGTCTGTTGTTGAATTTTCTTTTGGGCCGCGTATATGGCTCTATCAATATGATAGTTTTCTATCTGCTTTTGGCAGTTATTGTTTTCTTTTTATAGTTGTTCCAATAGCTATTCTATCCTTTTTTACAAACAACCCCATGCATTGCTTATTTGCCTAATTTTGCTTATACTTACCACATGAACAAACAAACCACACCAATAGTCATAGTCGCTACGCCCCTTGGGTGCAGAGGCTAATGCTATGTGTAAACCATATGCCCAGGCCCTCTGCTAACGCAGGGGGCTTTTTTTGACCCCTCCTAACCTCCCCGAAGGGGAGGAACAAGGTTAGCGCTTTAATTTCCATGGTCAATCGTCTATGGTCAATGGTCGAAATGGTTATTTTCGCGCACTGAACAATCTAAAAACTCAAGACTAACTACTATATACTAATATGGAATTGCCTAAAACATACGACCCCACGCAGGTAGAAGATAAATGGTACGCTTACTGGTTGGAGAAGAACTACTTCCACAGCGAACCGGACGAACGCGAGCCTTTCACCATAGTAATACCGCCGCCGAACGTAACGGGCGTATTGCACATGGGCCACATGCTTAACAACACCATACAGGATATATTGGTGCGCAAGGCACGTATGGAAGGCAAGAACGCCTGCTGGGTACCCGGCACTGACCACGCCTCTATTGCCACTGAGGCAAAGGTGGTAGCCATGCTACGCGAGCGCGGTATAAAGAAGAGCGACCTAAGCCGCGAGGAGTTCCTAAAGTACGCCTTCGAGTGGAAGGATAAGTACGGCGGTATCATCCTAGAGCAGTTGAAGAAGCTGGGTGCAAGCTGCGACTGGCAGCGCACGCGTTTTACCATGGAAGAAAACCTGAGCGATGCCGTGTTGGATGTATTCATCGATATGTACAACAAGGGCTTGATATACCGTGGTCTAAGGATGATAAACTGGGACCCACAGGCTAAGACTACCCTTAGCAACGAAGAGGTATTACATACCGAAGAGAAGA
>JAFDYM010000362.1 GCA_018267435.1 Bacteroidota bacterium
CGCCAGCTTATTCGACTAACTCGCTAATGGCAGCTTAACCATTCGGCAATGCAGCCTTAAAAAATCCCCGATACAGACAATATGAAAAACCGCGCGCAGCACCTTGTACTATTAGCCCTAGCATTGTTAACCATATACGGCGCACAGGCCGCGCCAAGGCGCGATAAAGCACCCGCGGTAGATACCAATGCCCTAATAGCCCACACGCCGCTGGGCAAGCTGCGCGGTGCCAAGGTTAAAGATGTATACGTGTGGAAGGGCATCCGCTATGCGCAAGCCCCCGTGGGCGATATGCGTTTTAAAGCACCTGTGCCTGTGCAAGCATGGACGGGCACGCAAGATGCCCTAGCCTTCGGGGCAGTGGCGCCACAGCAGGAAAGCAGCATAGCAGGCAAAGAACCACAAGCCGAGGACTGCCTGTACCTAAACGTATGGAGCCCCGGTGCCGATGCCAAAAAGCGCCCTGTAATGGTGTGGATACACGGCGGCGGCTTTGTAATAGGCTCGGGCAGCTCGCAAATGTACGAGGGCACGCAAATGGCCACCAACGGCGATGTGGTGATAGTAACCATCAACTACCGCTTGGGCCCGCTGGGCTTTCTGTACTTTAACGATGAACAGCGCAAGCAGGGCTTCGAGAACAACCTGGGCATAAAAGACCAGATAGCCGCCCTTAAATGGGTACAGCAAAACATTGCCGCTTTCGGGGGCGACCCTGCCCAAGTAACCATATTCGGCGAAAGCGCGGGCGGCACCAGCGTGCAAACCCTGTTGGCATCGCCTATGGCAAAGGGACTATTTACTAAGGCTATAGTACAGAGCGGACCGGCAGGCATTATCTGGAAGCCGCAGAGCGCTACTGTTATCACCGAAAAGTATATGAGTCTGCTAGGCCTTAAACCTACCGAACTTGCCAAACTAAAAACCATACCTGTAGATACCCTAGTAGCTGCCGAAGAGAAGCTGATAGACTATATGGTAAGCGAACTGAACGACAAAGTCTTCTGCCCTACGGTAGATGGCGACCTACTGCCGCACGACCTATTTACCTGCGTAAAAAACAGCGGCAATATACCACTGCTAATAGGCACCAACCTTGACGAGAGCAGCATATTTGCCAGCAATGCCTTAAAAATGATGCCCAAAGATGCCAAGGGCTTCGAGCAGTACTTTGCCACCGTTAACCCCGATACCGCACTGCGCAAAAGGCTAACCAGCAGCTACCCTGCCTACCCGCGCAAGCGCGCCGTGCTCAACCTACTTACCGATGCCGTGTTCCGCATACCGGCCATACGCCTGGCCGAGTGCCACATGGGTCACGCCCCCGTGTACATGTACCGCTTCGAGTGGAGCTCGCCCAGCCTGAACATGATAGGCCTACGCAGCTTCCACGGGCTAGAGATACCCTTTGTGTTCGGCGCTATAGACGAGGGCCGCGGCAAACTGCTAAAGATAATAGCCACCAAGCGCACCCGCACCCGTATGATAGGCCAAATGCAAGGCGCATGGCTCAACTTTGCCAAGTACGGCAACCCCAATGGTAAAGACGGCACCGGCGGCCTAGGCTGGCAGCCCTACACCACCACCAACCGCCACACCATGATATTCAACAAAAAGGTAAAGCAACTAACTGACCCTAACGCCACCGAGCGCCAAGCTTGGGACGGCGTGGTTTATTACTAAGCGAACTTGTCATTGCGAGGAGCAGAGCGACGTGGCAATCCCTTAGGGTGGATTGTATTTACTTGCTATTTTTTAGGCGCGGTGCTATTGTGCCTAGCTCTTACTGTTGGTTCCCATAGGCCTGCCCCGACTTGTCGGGGGCGCCAGTACTGTGGACATTAGCTTATAACACTACTTAATTTTACATCTTATTTATTTACCTTGGGTACTTATCCTTATATAGGTAAGCACTAATTTTAGAATGACAGGTACAAACAATGGACAGAATAAGAATAACGAAAGATAATATCAAGAATTGGCCAAAATTTGAAGCACTACTTAGTGACGGAAAAATTAGGTTTGACTCAACTGGACGACTACGATATTTACACGGTGCGCCTGTTGGGGACTTAATTCAGATAAGAATTGATAAAAAAGGACAACCAATTTTTCAAGAAATTGCCGAAGAATGGTTTGACCCAGAAAGTCAAAAAGCAAAAGATTTCATATGGCCTTAATAAGTTACTACTAAACTCATCCTCGTTTGCAACGAGGATATTACGGTTACGCCATTTATAATGGCATCACAAATACTTTTGCCACGCCATCCTTGTAAGTCCGTAGGCGGGCTAGTCGCCACGCGCATGGCTTAGCCACATACGAGGACAATTGGAGACTTGCTATCATTTAAATTCCCATTTGACGCAAGAATGCAGCCAAGCCATAGCGCGGGGTTCTTGTGCCGCTGCTAAAGCAGTACTTAATACCTTGGCACAAGAAAGCTTTGCTAAAACCCCATTTGGCGCAAGAATGCACTGTTCTTCCGAGTGTTCCTTCGCTTGCGTTGGACAACTCGGAAGCGTAGATAGAAAGGAGTTTTAACTCCGTAAACAAACAGTCCACAGTATGTATCCAGCTATCCGTAGTCTGTGACTACGGATTATATACAACTGCTTTATAATCCGTAGTTATAAACTACGGACAGCTTCATTAAAAGTCCGTCAGAATAACACTCCTTAGTAGGACAAGCATAGCGCTTACATAGGAATAAGCGCCCACTCGC
>JAFDYM010000363.1 GCA_018267435.1 Bacteroidota bacterium
CTGAAGACCGAACTAAAGCACTTGGAAACCGATGAGCTAGTAGCACTGTGCCTGCGCCTAGCCAAGTACAAAAAGGAGAACAAGGAGCTGCTGGATTATATGCTTTTTGAGGCTAGCGATGAGCGCGGCTATGTACAAAAAATACAGGAAGTAATTACCGAGCAGTTTGCCGAAATACCAAAGGGCTATAACCTATACTATGCTAAGAAAACGATACGCAAAATACTGCGCATAGCCAATAAGTACATTAAGTACAGCGGGCAAAAAACTACCGAGGTAGAGGTGCGCATCTTCTTCCTTCAAACCTTAAAAGATAGCAAGATTAAGATTCAAGACAGTACCGCGCTTACCAACCTGTACCTGCAACAATTGAAGAAGATAAACACCGTAATAAAAACCCTGCACGAAGACCTGCAATACGACTACGAAAGGCAGTTGGAGGAGTTGAGGTAGAACAATAAAGCCCACGATGAACTCGCGGGCTTTATTGCTATCAATGGTCGATCGTCAACCAACAATCGTCAAATTACTTCTTCGCTGTAAGTATAGCGTTGTACTCGGTAGGGTTGTTTATCAGCTCAATGGCTTTGGCTACCTCTGGGTCGTTTTGATACTTCTTCTTTACCTTGCCATATGCGTAATAGTAGCGGCCCACTATTTCATTCTCCAGCACGCTTATTATTTCGGCTTTGTGCTTTACTAGGTCCTTCTCTTTATCGGCTGCTATCTTCTTTTTTATAAGGTCATATTCGGCCTGCATAGCATCGAAGTATTTCTCATCGGTAGCAATTTCTTTTAGCTTATCTAGCTTTGTTTCAGTATCGGTGCTGTAGCTGTAATCTTTACCTTTTATAAAGGCAAGGAAGTTTTCGAAATCGGCATCGGTAAGCTTAAACTTGGCAGGGTCGGCAATAGTAGGGTGTGCCGCATAGTACTGCGATGCAAAGTCGAATATGAAATGCTTGGTAAAAAGCGTTTCCGATATTTTGCTGTATTCTGGCTTAGTAAGTGTTACGTCTGGGTCTACACCGCCACCGTCCCACACAGGGCGACCATTCTTGGTTTTAAATGCCACCTTTAATGAATCGGGTATGCGCTTCACGCTGCCGTCTGCATTCTTCTCGGCATAGTTTAATGCCTGTATACAGCGGCCCGATGGTATATAGTATTTAGCCGTAGTTACTTTCAATACTGTGTTGTACGATAGGGGCTTTGTTACCTGCACCAAGCCCTTGCCATAGGTTTTTTGGCCTATGATTACCCCACGGTCATAATCCTGAAAAGTACCCGATACTATTTCCGAAGCTGATGCAGAAGATGAGTTGGTGATAACCACTACAGGCATCTTGGTATCGCTAGGCTCGTTCAAGGTGCTGAAGGCTTTGTTCCATTCATCTACCTTGCCTTTGGTAGTTACTACCAGTTGGTTCTTCTCTATAAATATGTTTACAATGTTTACTGCCTCGTGCAGCAAGCCGCCGGGGTTATCGCGCAGGTCAAGTATAACGCCCTTCATGCCTGGGTTGGCAGTCTTTAAACTATCGAAAGCATGCTTTACATCGGCACCTGCATTCTCGTTGAATATCTTCAGCTTTATACAACCTACTTCGGGTGTTACCATGCCATAGAAAGGCACGCTCGTTTCCTGTATTTCTTCGCGGCTTAGGTTAAGGCTAAGTTGTGTTGGTTGGGTGCTAGTGCCGCGTTCAAGCTGCAAGCTTATTTGGCTCTTAGGCTGGCCTACCAAAAACTTTTCGATCTCTTCTTTGCTGCGGCCTTTGGTATCGTTGCCGTCAATGGTTTTAATTATGTCGCCAGTACGTACGCCTGCTTTATCGGCAGGTTGTGCCTCCCATACCGATGTTACCACTGGGTAGCTGTTTACTATCTCTATTTCTATACCTATGCCGCCAAACTTGCCACCTTGCTGTATGCGAGCGGTTTCCACTTGGCTTTGGCTAAAGTAGTTGGTAAAAGGGTCAAGTTCCTTTAGCATACCATCTATACAGTTGCGCATTAGCTTGCTAGGTTCTACTTCATCTACATAGTAGGTATTCACATCTTTGTACAGCGATGAAAACACATCTATGTTTTTCGATAGCTCGAAGTAGTTATCGCCAGCAGTAAAAGCCAAGCTGCCCAGCAGCACGCTGCCTATTATTCCATATTTTATAGCCTTATTCTTCATGCCTGTTTTTACTTTGTTGTTTACTGCTTTTTAGCCAGTAGTTCGTTCATTTTCTTCTCGTCTTTTATAGCCTCTATGGCAGCCTTTAGTTCATTATCGCTTTTTAGCGATGCCTCGGTGCGGCCTGTGTTATAGTAATAACGGCTGGCTATCTCTTCTTCTAGCAGACTTTTTATTTGCGGTTTCTGCTTTATAAGGTCGCGCTGCTTATCGTGCATCATGGTTTTCTTTAGCGAGTCTAGGTCCGTTTCTATTTCGCTTAGGTAGTGCTCTTTTTCGGCAGTCTTTTTTAGCTCTTCCAGCACTTTTTCGCTGCGTGTAGTGTAGTCGTATTCCTTCTTGCTTACATAAGCTACAAAGTCGTTATACTCGGCATCAGTCAATACAAAGTTTTTGGCATCGCCTATCTTTTTGTGCTTGGTGCGGTACTCGGTAGCATACTCAAATATGTGGTTCTTGGTAAGTAGGCTTATGGTTATGTTGGCTAGGCGCTCAGGTTCTACGCTTATGTCGGGGTCTATGCCGCCGCCATCGTATACGGTTCTGCCATTGCGTGTTTTAAAGGCTACTTTTAATGAATCGGGTACGCGTTTTACGCTGCCGTCTTCATTGCGCTCGGCATAGTTAATAGCCTGTATACAGCGGCCCGAAGGTATATAGTACTTGGCGGTAGTTATCTTCAACTTGGCACCATAAGGCAGCGAGCGTGTGCTTTGCACCAAGCCCTTGCCAAAGGTTTTCTGCCCTAGCACAACAGCCCTATCCAAATCTTGTAGCGAGCCGCTTACAATCTCCGCCGCCGAGGCCGAGCCGCCGTCTGCTAGTACTACCATTGGTGTCTTTAAGTCGGCTGGGTCGTTCAGGGAGTAGAACGATTTGTTCCACTCAGGTATTTTGCCTTTGGTGGCTACTACCTCTATATTCTTATCAATAAATACATTGCTTACGTTTATAGCCTCGTGTAGCAAGCCGCCTGGGTTGCCGCGCAGGTCTAGAATGATGCCTTTCAACTTACCCTTGCTTTCCATTTCCATTAGGGCATTGCGTACCTCTTGGCCGGCGCGTTCGGTAAAGTTGCTAAGGCGTATGTAGCCTATGTTGCCCTCTACTATGCCATAGTACGGCACGTTTTTAATTTTTATTTCCTCACGCACCATTTTCACCGTTAGGTCATCTTCGCCGCCTGCGGCATTAGGGCGTTTTATTTTTACAACCACCTCGGTGCCGGGCTTGCCTTTAAGCATGGCGCTTACTTGGTCGGTTTTATAGTTTTTGGCGCTTTTGCCATCTACCTCGGTTATCCTATCTCCCGCCATTAGGCCGCTCTTCATAGCGGGAAAACCCTCGTAAGGCTCCGTTACTATTACCCATTCGCCGCGTGTGCCTATTACCGCACCTATGCCGCCGTATTTACCGGTAGTTTGCATACGGTAGTCGTCCATATCCTCCTCGGGTATAAAGTCGGTATAGGGGTCCAGCTCGCCCAGCATTTCCATGGTGCCGGCACGCATCAGCTTTTCGGGGTTTAGGGTGTCTACATAAAAGGTGTTCAGCTCTCGGTATAGCGTATGGAAAATATCGAGGTTCTTATTTATCTCGAAAAACTTATCGTTAACCGTAAAGGCAAAAATGCCCAAGCTAAATACACCCAACGAGGTTATTGCTATAGCTTTTTTATATCTCTTCATGTTATTGCTTGCCATGTAGTGTAAACATAGATTTTAAACGCCTAAATGCGCAAATTGTTATTCCGCCGCCATTGTGCCCTGCACATTATTAAGGGCAGCCGTATTGTTTAACGCTAAATATACAAAACCCATAGCTTTGGTGCCCGGGGTTTACAAGATTTTGTGAAAAGGGGGGGGGGCGCTAAAGCAAACAGCAAAAAAGAAATTTGGCGCGGTGCTACGGCGCGCAGCGCTCGCGTGTGTCGCCAGCGGGCGAACATACTGTGGCACTTTACTTTTTACACCTGTTTCATAAAAAAGGACATACATTTCACAATTCAAAAACTATTCATTAACATTATAACTCCGTTGCCATATTTGTGAGACGAAATGTGGTGCGGCTTTGAGAGTAAACCGACAAAACAATTATACCCTGACAATTATGAGGAAGTTTTATGCTCTTCTAATCGCGTTTGCCGCCCTTGCCAGCCCGGTACGCGCGCAACTTGGAAACGGTACCCTTGATGATATCAAGGAATTTACCACCAAGCTTACAGTGCCTTTTGTAATGCCTGACGGCGTTAAGTTGATGACCGATGTGTACCTACCACGAGTGCGCGACTCGCTGAGGGTATCTATGGGTGCCATAGATGTACTAGGCTCTACTATTCAAACCGATACCTTAACGTTTATACCTGCAGGTTCGCAGCTGTTGATATACGACTCGCTGAACGGCCAGCCTAACCCTAACCCATACCAGCTACCTACGGTATTTACACGTACCCCGTACGACAAAGGCGACTTTGACGAACTAGGCGGTGTAATGTGTATAATGGGTTATAGCTACATGTTGCAAGATATGCGCGGCCGCTATTCGTCGGAGGGTGTTTACTTTCCTATGTACAGCGATAGCTACAACAAAAATCCTTACCACCCTGGCATAGGCCACGTGTTAGATTATCTTTCACCAACCGACCCTAAGCATAGCAATAAGCACGAGGATGGTTACGAATCGGTAAAAATAATATCGAAGTTGGAAATACCTGGCCTATACGATGGTCTGCCACATACCAATGAGAAGGTAAACAACGGCGACATAGGAATGATAGGCGCCTCGGCACTGGGTAACACACAGCTACAATTGGGTGTGGCGCACTATGTGCCCGATTCGCTACCTAATCTAAAGTGCCTACTGCCTATAGTAGCTACCTCTGAGCACTATACCAGCACGGGTTATAACAACGGTACCTTCCGCGATAGGATTGTAACTGGCTGGTTAAAAGGCCAGATATTTAGTGGTACAGAAGATGATTTGATGCCGGTAGATAACGACCGTCAGAACTCGATACACACATCTTTCGACTACGACTTGCCTAAGACCATAAACTTAAATGGCCAAACAAAGGTTTTCCCTCAAAACAAATTTGAGGCTGCAAACCTTAGTATAGACCACTTTACGGCAATGCGCTACTACGACCAACATGGCAACTTGGCCAACTGTGGTTTTTACCCTAACTCGCTTGGCCGTGCCGATATGGATGCCAGCGTAGCGCCGGTTAACCAGTTTGGCGAGGCGGTAGACCCTGTAACACAGCTACCATTGCCCGACCTAGTATATAGCCGCTACCGTAACTTAGATGTACCTGTGCTACACGTAACTGGTTGGTGGGATATATTTACCGAAGGCCAGATAAACACCATGAACTTTACCATGCGCGATGTGGTAGGCCCTAACAAAAACATGCAGCGCATGATAATAGGCCCTTGGGCACACCAAACCGTAGCTGGCCGCAAAAGCGGCGACCGCGTGTACCCAAGCAACGTAACCGAACTTACTAAAATAGACCTTTCGGCTTTTGACCTTAACAATGTGCCTATAAGCGATGTGGTAAAAAGCGACTTTGTAACTTGGTTCCGTTATAACCTTAACTACGACCCTAACAACTATGTAGGCGAGCCTAAGTTTATAATAAAAGAAAGCACCAGGTGGCAGCGCCTTGGTGTACACCCTACATTTGGTGTAATGGAAGTGCGCGTACCTTCTAAAGACTTTATTGTTCCTTTTACAAGCATGATCAACTTTTTGAGCGGTGCGGGTGGTTTGGAAGCAATGAAAATGGAAATACGTGTAGCAGGTGGCTCGCCATTTGAAACCACGCAGGATATACCTAACCTAGGTCCGGTTCTTCCTTCATTTAGCGGCGACCCATTGGATGAAATTCCTTTCCGCGACTTTTTGAACGATGTAAAACCTTACCGTTTTTACGTTGCAGGTCCTGACTCGGCTGCCGATGCAGCTAGCGGTTACCCTAACAACTACCAGCACGGTAACTACTGGATGAATACCGATAAGTTTCCACCTGATGAAAACATACAGTGGAAAAAATGGTACCTACACCAAGATACCAAATTCAACACCACGGCACCTACCAGCGATGAAGGTTTCCGTTTGTATGTACACGACCCAGACGATCCTATTTTAACAGTAGGTGGTAGCAACATGATTGTACGCTCGCCAGATGGTACGCGCAACAGCCAAAGCCAAATGGAAATGACTGACCCTACCAATGCGCCATTTACTATGGATAGGGAAGGTGTGATACAGTTTAACAGCGATGCACTAGCCGATACCTTTACAATAGTAGGTATGCCAGTATGTACCCTATACGCCAAAACCAACCCTGCGGGCGTGGAAGATGGCCCTACCGATACCGATTGGAACATACGCCTATGCGATGTATGGCCTGATGGCCGCGTGTACTATGTACAAGAAGGTATAGTAAACGCCCGTGGCCGTGGCTGGGCACGCGCACTGGTAGATGAAATGGGCACACCGGGTGCAGCTACTTATGTAAACGGCAACGAAGACCCTGAGGATAAAAACATACCGTACACCAACATTAACATTGGTGAGATAAACGAATACGTGTTTAAGATGATGCCAATAGGCTACACCTTTGCCCCAGGCCACAAGATGAGGATATTGATAAACAGTAGCAACTACACCCGCTACCAAGTTAATCCTAACCTTCCGTTGGAAGATGGCGAGTTTTTCCGCCGCAAACCAGGCGATGGCCAAGGTTACTACTTCAACGGGCAGTACATGGAGCCACGCGTAGCTATACAGCGCGTTCACTTCTCGCCTGAGCATGCTACTAGCATCAACTTCCCTGTGTACAATAAAGACTTTACCTACACAGCTATAAAGGATGTGCATAATATGGGCAGCTTAGAGGCTACCATATATCCTAACCCTAGCAACGATAGGATACAGATATTTGTAAACAAGCCGGGCAACCATGAAGTAGTTATAACTGATATAAGCGGCCGTGTAATAACCAGCGGCAACTTTGATGACAGTATCATATTCGATGTAAATAACTACGGTCAAGGTATCTACTTTGCTACTATTACGGATAAGAATAACACTGCTGAAAAAGTTACAAAACGCTTCATAGTGCAGTAATTCTTTCATAAACAGAACATAAATCAGCAAAGCCTCCTTGCCAATGGGAGGCTTTTCTGTTTATATTTACCGCCGCTTCCGTTTTAAAAAGGAGGCATCAACCTTAAAAATCCGAACATGTTAAACTTAGTATTGTTTGGCCCTCCGGGCAGCGGCAAGGGCACACAGGCTGAAAAACTAGTGCAGAAGTATGGCCTCGTGCATCTTTCTACCGGTGATATTTTTCGTGCAAACATTAAAGGAGAAACTGACTTAGGCAAGCTTGCCAAAAGTTATATAGATAAGGGCCAACTGGTACCCGATGAAGTAACGATAGATATGCTACAGAGCGAAGCAGATAAGCATGCTGATGCCAAGGGCTTTATTTTCGATGGTTTCCCACGCACTACTTTTCAGGCAGAGGCCTTGGATAAGTACATGACATCGCGCAATACAGCTATAAGTGTTATGCTGGCGCTAGATGTAAATGAAGAGGAACTAAAAAGAAGACTGTTGGAGCGCGGTAAGCTTTCTGGCCGCCCCGATGACCAAAACCCTGACGTGATTCAAAACCGTATAGACGTTTATAACCGCGAAACAGCACCTGCCAAGGAATTTTATACCCAGCAAAACAAATACTGCGGTGTAAACGGCGTAGGTGCTATCGAGGATATTTTTAACGCACTATGTGCCGAAATAGAGGCCGCAAAATAAATAATTGAAGTATTTCTCTGTTGCACAATGTGTTATCCGTATAAAGGAAAGAACATAAGGTAAAACAGAAAAATAGGAGCCATGGCTACACAAAACTTTATAGACTACGTAAAGATACACTGCAAAAGCGGTAAGGGCGGTGCGGGTTCATCGCACTTTCGCCGCGAAAAGTTTGTGGCCAAAGGCGGCCCCGATGGCGGCGATGGCGGCCGTGGTGGGCACATAATACTACGAGGAAATGCACAGCTATGGACCCTGTTGCACCTTAAGTACCGTAAGCACGTAATAGCCAAGGATGGCGAGCGCGGCCAAGGTGCACTATGTACCGGTGCCAGTGGCGACGATGTAATACTGGAAGTGCCACTAGGAACCGTAGCCCGCGATTTTGAAACAGGCGAAGTAGAGGTAGAGATAACTGAAGACGGGCAGGAATACATACTGGTAAAAGGTGGCCTTGGCGGCCTTGGCAACCACCACTTTAAAACCAGTACCAACCAGGCACCTACCTATGCACAACCAGGGCAGCCCAATGTGGAGCAATGGAAGATCCTGGAATTGAAACTATTGGCCGATGTGGGCTGGGTGGGTTTGCCTAATGCCGGAAAATCGACCCTTATTTCTGCTGTAAGCAATGCAAGGCCCGAGGTGGCAGACTATCCTTTTACCACCCTTGTGCCCAACTTGGGTATAGTAAGCTATAGGGGCGACCGTAGCTTTGTAATGGCCGATATACCGGGTATAATAGAAGGAGCCAGCGAGGGCAAAGGCTTAGGCCTTAGGTTTTTGCGCCATATAGAGCGCAACAGCGTACTGCTGTTTATGGTGCCTATAGATGCCGACGATATAGTTAAAAACTACAAGATTCTATTGAATGAGTTGCAGCAGTTTAACCCCGAACTACTTACCAAGCAGCGCATATTGGCCATTACCAAGTGCGATGTGGTAGATGCCGAACTGCAAAAAATGATAGAAAAAGACCTGAAAGCCCAGCTAAAAAGGGAAGGGGAGAATATTAAACCATTCTTTATATCGGCAGTAGCACACCAAGGCATCGATAAATTAAAAGATGCCATAATGGAAAAGTTAGACGCAGAATAATTTAGCATATTCCTTCGCACTTTCTTAGCGAATAATTAATACATTCGCCCCTACTAAAAACCACTATGAATATGAACAGGAAAAATCTACTTTCTTTGGTTTGTATGATGGTATTGGCTGTACAAGGTGTATTTGCACAATGTACAATTGATAACAACCATACTACCACCGGTTTTGCTCCAGCTAGCTTGCCATGTGTTACACAAGGCCAAGTATATGGCGAGGCATTACAATTGCATGTGCCTGCTACATTGGCACAATTTACTATCGACTCAATAAGGATATTGTCGGTTACAGGTGCACCAGCTGGTGTAAACAATACTGTGAACCCGGTGTCGGGTACAATCCGTGGCGGCCAAAACGGTTGTTTTTGGTTCAACGGTACTACAGCGGCTGCTGTAGGCAACTACCCTCTTACTTTTAACGTACGTGCTTGGGTAAGCGCAGGCGGTTTCCCTATCACTTCGGTTGATACTACATTGAACGCATTAGGCTACAACTACTCGCTTGATGTATGTGCTGGTCAAGGCACTCCTAGTTGCGATACCTTGCTTAACCTAGTTAACCAAGATACACTTACACTATACCTTATTTCTCAACAAGCAGGTGGCGGTTACCTATCAGGTAACAACGGCTATGGCGACCTTGCAAAGGCAGAAAGGTTTGTAACTACAGCAGGCAACAAAGTACAGTGGGCTGCTTTTGGTATAGCTTATGCCAATGGTAATAACGCTACACAAGTTACTTTCAACGTATGGGACGATAGCGGCCTAGACGGTACACCAGGTGCTGTATTGGCTTCTCAAACCGTTTCATTGGGCTTGTTGGATACTGTATCGAACGCTCAAAACCCACTTATACTAATTGGTTTCCCTACACAGCCGGTAACCACTAGCGGTGTATACTATGCTGGTGTTGTATTGCCACAAACTGCTGGCGACACTGTAGCATTGCTTACCAACAGGCAGAATGCACCTTACAGCAACGGTAGCGGCTACGAACAATGGAGCGATGGCGACTGGTATGCTTACGATACTGCATACGGTTCTACACACTTCGGCCACTACGTTATATCTGTAGCTTGCCCTAACCTTACTGCTAACGATCCTCCTGCTGCGGCATTTGTAGGTACTAACCTTACTACTTGCGGCAACAGCACTACTGTAGCTTTCACCGATCAATCAACCAACACCCCTACTTCATGGGCTTGGAGCTTTGGCGATGGTGGTTCATCTACACAGCAAAACCCTAGCCACAACTATACTGCGGCAGGTACTTACAACGTTACTTTGATAGCTACTAACGCTAACGGTTCAGATACACTAGTTAAAACTGCTTACGTTACACTAGTAGCGCCAATTAGCATTACTGCTACTGGATCTGCAGTAGGTTGCGGCCAAACTAACGGTACTGTAACTACCACCACCACTGGCGGTACTGGTACTTATGTATACGACTGGACAGGCAGCGCACAAAACACTGCTAACCTTAGCAACGTAGGTGCAGGTACTTATACAGTAACTGTAACTAGCAGCGTATGTTCAGCTACTGCTACTGCTACTGTTACCAATAGCGGCAGCAACTTAGCCGTTAACGTTACTACTACTGCAGCTACTGGTTCTACTGCTACCGATGGTACTGCTACTGCTAACGTAACTGGCGGTACAGATCCTTACACTTACGTATGGAGCAACGCTGCTACTACAGCTACCCTAGCTGCTGTAGCACCTGGCAACTACTCAGTTACTGTTACCGATGCATCGGGCTGCCAAGCTTTTGCTACTGGTACTGTATCTTTCGGTACATCTATATCTACTGCTAACAGCGCTATCAGCTTCAGCGTAATGCCTAACCCGGCTACTACACAGTTGCGTTTCGAATTTACTAACGCTTTCAGCGGTGTAGGTTCAGTATATAGCACCGAAGGCAAATTGTTCGAAACATTTGCTATAAACAACCAAACCGAAACATTGAACATAAGCAACCTACCAAACGGCGTTTATGTAATACATGTAAAAGATAACGCTACTAACGCTACATCTTTCACAAGGGTAGTTAAGTACTAGTATCTAGTATAAACAATTAGCACAAAGCCGCGGGGTTACCTCGCGGCTTTGTTGTTTTTAGGCGGTAGGCTAAATACAAAAACTAAGTATGGAGCACCATGCTGCTGTGCAGGCATGGCCGGGCTATGCGCTATAGCCCTCGCTGCGCTCGGGGCTGCCGCTGCTATCCCTTGCCCCGATGCATGTAAGCACTTACTACATTATTACAGTAGCATGACAAGAAAGTAAATTGCACTTTATATTTTACAGTATGCTTTGTTGCATATATGTTTAACTAACTCCCTCCCTTTTTGGTG
This sequence comes from Bacteroidota bacterium, assembly GCA_018267435.1. Lineage (GTDB taxonomy): Bacteria > Bacteroidota > Bacteroidia > Chitinophagales > LD1 > Bog-950. The sequence goes on from JAFDYM010000363.1 coordinate 11,475, forward strand.
TTATAGTTTGCCGCAGGCATACGTCACCAATAACCAGTAAACAAAATGCTATGAGATTATTACTTGCTATGCTGTTAACTATCTCTTGTTATATGACAAGTGCACAAGCTGTATTGATACAAGAAGTAAACGCACATTTTCTACAAGACGGAGATAGCTGTAATGCTATTCTTGCTACTAAAGTACGACTAGGCTCTACAGGTTGTTGGCTGAAGGGTTATAACGTAAACGTTGAAGGAGATACAGTGCTGTTGGATGCATGTTATGATAGTGGTATGTTTTCTGCCACTTGCACCCGTTACGATACTTTTTGTTTGGGTAATTTACCTATTGGCGCTTATATAGTTAAGTTAGTTGCTTCTCGTACAGATAACGGTGTAGATTGCGATGTAACCAACTGGCGCAACACGGCCTTTACCACTTTACAAATAGGCCCCGTAGGCATTAAAGAATTAGGTGGAGATAATATTATTGCAACATTACGTGGCTATAACTCACTCAACCTTAATACCTCACACCCAGGTACTGCGGGTATAAAAGTATACGATGCTCTAGGCAGGTTGCACCACAGCAGCAATACGCAGGTAAGCGTGGGCAAAAATGATATAGATTTGGATATACCCAATCTGCCTAGAGGTCTATATTTATACCACATACAGTTAGGCCAGCAGCGCAAGGTGCTGAAGTATGTAAAGCAGTAGGTAACACTTACGCTACTATCTTAACAGGCTTCTTATTTTCATCTATAGCTACAAAGGTAAAGTCGCCGCCTACGGCCTTTTTGCGCTTGTCTTCATACATCTCCTCTATGTATATATCTACACGCACTTTTATACTGGTGTTGCCTATGTAGCTTACCTTGCCCACTAGCTCAATGATAGTGCCTGCGGGTATGGGCTTTTTAAAGTCTATTCTATCGCTGCTTACGGTTACCATGCGCTGGCGGCTAAAGCGGGTAGCTGCTATAAATGCCACCTCGTCCATTAATTGCATGGCAGTACCTCCAAAAAGCGTATCGTAGTGATTGGTAGTGTTAGGAAACACCGCCTTGAATATGCGCGTCTCCGATGCTATTATTCTCTCTTCTAGGGTCATATAGCGTGGTTTTATTTTCTTGATACAATGGAACGCTGATAAACGTTCATTGTGATGATTAATCATGATTCACTACAAATGTATTCATCCTTTTAAATCATAAGTAGCAATAATCTTTAACCACAGATTCACAGATTAAATACAAAGAATACAATGTTTAACCAATTGCGTTTTGTATTTAAACTTTGTGTTCTTTGTGAAAAACCGTCGTGTCTTCGTGGTTAATCTTCTTTGCATTCAATCTGTGGCTACAAATACACTCCCTAAAAACAAAACAGCCGCAAGGATTATCTCCCTACGGCTGTTTGTAGCTTGTTCGTGTAATGTATGGTTATTAACCGCTGCAGCTTATGCAACCATCTTCCATGCTGCAAGTAGGGCCGCTTATTTGCGTTGGTTCTATATCATCTATGTTGTTGATAGTAGTGTTGTTGCTAGTAACGCTTGAGTTGGTAACACCGCCGTTGCTAGTGTTTTTTACCTCTGGTACTACCGGCTCTATTTCTACGCTGCCTTGTTTTTCTACCGTAAACTGTACTGCTTGTGTAGCTGCTTGCGTACGTAGGTAGTACATACCTGTTTTCAAGCCTTTTTTCCAAGCGTAGAAGTGCATTGACGTCAACTTCGCTGTGTTAGGGCTATCTACAAACAAGTTCAACGATTGCGATTGGCAGATGTAAGCACCACGGTCAGCAGCCATGTCTATCAAGTTACGTTGCTTTATTTCCCATACTGTTTTGTATAGTTCTTTTATTTCGGCAGGTATCTCTTTTATGTTTTGGATAGAACCGTTAGCTGCTATGATTTTGTTCTTCATATCGTTGCTCCATAGGCCTAGTTCAATTAGGTCCTTCAATAGGTGCTTGTTAACTATGATGAACTCACCGCTCAATACACGACGGGTGTAGATGTTTGAAGTATATGGTTCGAAACATTCGTTGTTACCCAATATTTGCGATGTAGATGCTGTAGGCATAGGCGCTACCAATAGCGAGTTGCGCACACCGTACTGAGATATGTTGTTGCGC
>JAFDYM010000364.1 GCA_018267435.1 Bacteroidota bacterium
ACTCAAAATAATCGCATTGGTTTAAAATATATCTGCGCCTTAGCCGACATGCATATAGTACAAGGTGCATCATAGAATGATGAGCGGCGAACCAAGTGGGATGCACTAGTATAACCTGGCAGATTTTAAAACCTTACCAATATCCTAACATGTTGTCTTCAGCACTACGCCCAGCCTACAGGTGGTTGGCGGCAATTATCTTATCAGTAACCGCATTTACAGGCTATGCCCAAGTAAACCCAGCCAATGTTGAAATAGTACGCGACGTATGGGGCGTGCCGCACATATATGGCAAAACCGATGCCGATGCCGCCTATGGGCTAGCATGGGCTACTAGCGAAGACGACTTTGCTACCGTACAGCGTATGCTGTTGGCAGTAAAAGGGCGCCTTGGCGAAGTAGATGGAAAGAATGGCGCTATACTAGATATGCTAGCCTTTATAGGTGCCTGCGAAACAGTGGTTGATACCGCATACGACCACTCATTTACCCCCGAATACAAGAAGGTAATAGATGGCTACCGCGATGGTTTGAATGCCTACGCTGCCGCTCATCCCGAAGAGGTGTTCCGCAAGGGCTTGTTCCCTGTTACCAGCAAGCACATCATTAGCCAGTATGTGTTGACCAATATGCTATTGACCAGCGTGTACTTAGATATACAGAAGATATTCAATGGTTACATAAAGCACGATGAAATAAACCTGCCTTCAGGCTCTAATGGTTTCGCTTTCGATACCTCGCGCACGGCAGATGGCAAGACCTACTTGGCTGTTAACAGCCACCAACCGCTTGAAGGCCTATTCTCGTGGTACGAAGTACACATGAATAGCGAAGAAGGCATGAATATGCTGGGCAGTACCTTTCCTGGTGGTATAAGCATACTACATGGCAGCAACAATAACCTGGGCTGGGCTTGTACGCTTAACCACCCCGACATGAGCGACGTGTACAAGCTAGAAATGAACCCGGCTAACAGGTTGCAATACAAATTCGATGGTAAATGGGAAACACTGGAAGTGCGTAAAAAGACGGTGAAGGTAAAGCTAGGCGCTATACGGATACCTATTACCAAAACCTTTTACTGGAGCAAGTATGGCACTACTATTAAGGGTAAGGACGGCTTCTACTCAATGCGCTTTACCGCCAATATGGATGTACGCGCGCCCGAGCAGATATACCGCATGAACAAGGCTACAAACTTTACCGAGTGGCGCGATATAATGCGCATGAACTCGATACCGGGTATGAACTTTGTATATGCAGATAAGAACGATACTATCTTTTACGTAAGCACGGCTAAAATGCCTTACCGCAACCCTGCTTACGATTGGAAGAAGGTATTGCCTGGCAATACATCTGAAACGCTATGGCCTGCGGTGTTCTATCCGTTCGATTCGGTACCGCAGGTATTGAAGCCAAAGAGCGGCTATTTGGTAAACACCAACAACTCGGCCTTTGATGTAACTACTACCGAGTGCAACGCTACCTGCAACAGCTACGATAAGTGCATGGGCTATGGCTTAGAGAAGAACAACCGTAGCATAATGGCGCACCTATTGATAGAACGCTACCCTAAACTAACCTACAACGACTTTAAAACCATAAAATATAACGACGACTACACAGATAGCATATACACCAATATACTACCTAATGTACGTGTGCTATTAGCACTTGACCCCGCCAAGCACCCTGACCTTGCCGATGCCATAGCAGTAATGCGCAAGTACGATTTCCATACCAATATTGAAAACGAAAACGGTGCAATTATTCTATATGCATTATACAACTTGATAGACAAGATAAATGCACGTGGCACTACCTACGAGGGCAACGTTTTTACCGAAAAAGAATATGCAGATGCACTTCGACATAGCAAAAAACATATGCTGAAACACTTTGGCAAATTGCAGATACCGCTAGGCGAAGTACAGAAGCACGTGCGCGGCAATGTAGTACTACCTATTAGTGGCGCACCCGAGGTGCTGGCCGCTACAATAACAAAGCCTTATAAAGATGGTATGCGCCAAAGCTTTGTGGGCGAGTCGTACATACAGTTGGCACGCTTTAGCAAGAATGGTGTAGAGCTGGAAAGCGTACACGCCTATGGCGCATCTGCCAAACCTAACAGCCCACACTACACCGACCAGATGCAGATGTTTGTAAACAAAAAACTAAAGCCGATGACCTTGGATAAAGCCACCGTGTATAAAACGGCAGCTAGCATATACCATCCAGGTTTAGACAAGAAAAAGGATGTGTTCTCGGCGAAATAAATGAGGCAGATTTTTGGTTGTATATATTAGGCAGGGAATTGCAGCCCTGCCTTTTTTGTGAATAAAATATAAGATAATTAATGTTCTAGTGATCTGTTTGAACATACATAGCGTAGTTGATGTTGAACAATAAATCAAACCAAAAAAAATCAACATGAAGAAAATCGCGATGGTGTTTATGGCACTAGGTATGCTAGCAACACAAAATGTAGACGCACAAAAATCGACAGAGAAAACAGTAATGGTAGGCGGTGCGGCCATGTACCCCAGCAAAAACATTGTAGAGAATGCAATGAACAGCAAAGACCACACTACCCTAGTGGCTGCAGTTAAAGCAGCTGGCCTGGTAGAAACACTACAAGGTAAAGGCCCCTTTACTGTATTTGCCCCTACCAATGCAGCATTCGATAAGTTGCCTGAGGGTACAGTAGCTACATTGCTAAAGCCAGAGAACAAAGCAAAGCTTGCAGCAGTACTTACTTACCACGTGGTAGCTGGTAATATAGATGCAAAGGAGCTGGTGAAAAAGATTAAAGCAGGAGGCGGAAAAGCTACCCTTGCCACTGTAAATGGCGCTACGCTTACAGCCAGCCTAGATGGCGATAAAGTGGTAATAACTGATGCAAACGGCGGCAAAGCGCATGTTACCATAGCCGATGTGTACCAAAGCAACGGTGTAATACATGTAACCGATGCGGTAAGCTTACCTAAATAGATTAGTATTTGTTGCGCTAAGCAAAAAAACACGCAGGGCACTAAGTATAAACATAGTGCCCTGCTTTGTATATCATCGGTCATCTGTCTCCCGTCATCCGTCCTCTTACGCCATCGCCTCTATCAAGTCGAATTCGGTGATGATGTGCCACTTGCCGCTATTGGCTTTTACCATTACGGCGTTATTGTCTTTCGATATTAGTTTGCTGATGCTTGTACCGGTAGCGCCAAGTTCAACAATAGGGAAAGGCTTGTTCATTACCTTACCTATTTGCTCAGCCTTATGGTTGCTATCTTCTACCAATAGCTTCAATATGCGATGCTCGGTTATACTGCCTATTATCTCATCGTCTTTTATAACAGGTAGCTGCGTTATGCTTGCTTCCTTCATTTTAGCAAATGCATCGGCTACGGTGTCGTGCTCGGTAAGGCTTATCAAGTCGCGCATTTTTTTGCGTTCTATTATGCCTTTAGCGGTTACAGGTTCGTTGGTAAGGAAACCACGTTCGCGCATCCACTCATCGTTGTATATTTTGGCTACGTAGCGGCTGCCGTGGTCGTGTAGAATAATAACCACTACGCTGTTCTCATCGAAGCGGTCCTTCAACTGCAATAAGCCTTGCAATACAGTACCTGCGCTATAGCCACAGAATAGGCCTTCTTCGCGGGCTAGGCGTCGCGCCATAAGGGCACCGTCTTTATCGGTTACCTGCTCAATGTGGTCAATGTACTTCATGTCGTAGTTCTGCGGTACAAAGTCTTCACCTATACCTTCGGTAAAGTAAGGGTACACCTCGTTCTGGTCTAGCTCACCCGTTTCTTTATACTTCTTCAATAGCGAACCGAATACATCTATACCCAGCACCTGTATGTTCGGGTTCTTCTCCTTAAGGTACATGGCAGTACCCATTACCGTACCGCCCGTGCCTATGGTAGTTACATAGTGCGTTATCTTGCCTTCGGTCTGTTCCCATATTTCTGGGCCAGTACTTTCGTAGTGCGCAGCACGGTTGCTTAGATTATCGTACTGGTTCATGTGTATGCTGTTAGGTATCTCCTTGTTCAGCCTTTTAGCCACCGAGTAGTAACTTCCTGGGTCTTCAGGCTCTACATTGGTAGGGCATACAATTACCTCTGCACCTAGGGCGCGCAG
>JAFDYM010000365.1 GCA_018267435.1 Bacteroidota bacterium
CATTGGTCCGCTGGTGGCTAAGATAGGCCCCTACCCTTTTACCATATCTCGCGATAGGGTGACGGATGAGAGTGCAGAAGTGCGCTTTAGCAATGCCAATCATGTGGCGCTGAATAGTCCGAACAAGATAACAGCGAAAGACTTTGAAGGCTGGGTGCAGGAGCGCGGTATATACTTTGCCACCGAGCTTGACAAAGGTTATGAAACTGTGCTAAGCATGAACGACCCTACTGAAAAAAGCAGCGATGGCAGTTTGATAATAGCTAAGCACGGCAAGGGCAACTTTGTGTACACGGGCTTGGTGTTCTTCCGCGAGCTGCCTGCGGGTGTGCCGGGTGCATACAGGCTATTTGCTAACCTATTGGCGCTGCCGCAAAATAAGTAAACCATGCCGAACGAGAAGCCCCCAATCATGAAAAGTTGGAATCAACTGTATGCAGTTGTTATCGGCTTCCTTGTGCTCAATATCCTATTTCTGTATTGGCTTACTAAATACTTTGCATGAGCAATATCGATTGGGCCATACTAGCAATTACCCTGCTTGCCATTGTACTGTATGGCATGTGGAAGAGCCGTGGCACCAATGACCTCAACGGCTTTCTACTAGCTAACAAGGAATTGCCTTGGTACCACGTTGGTCTATCGGTAATGGCTACACAAGCCAGTGCTATTACCTTTCTATCTACGCCCGGTCAAGCTTATGATGATGGCTTACGTTTCATTCAATTCTACTTCGGTTTGCCATTGGCTATGGTGCTGTTGTGTGTGGCCTTTATACCCATATTTAAAGGGCTAAACGTTTATACGGCGTATGAATATTTAGAGAAGCGCTTCGATAATAAAACACGGACGCTGACGGCCTTTCTATTCTTGCTTCAACGCGGCTTAAGTACGGGTATAACCATCTACGCCCCTGCTATTATCCTATCTACCATATTGCATATTGATATTACTTATACCATCATCTTCAACGGCGCTATCGTTATCATCTACACCGTATATGGTGGCACCAAGGCTGTATCGCACACGCAGTTGTTTCAAATGGGTGTCATATTCGCGGGCTTGTTCCTAGCAGCGTACATGGTTATACACTTGTTGCCCGAGCAGGTAAGCTTTGGCAATGCCCTACAAATAGCAGGCAAAATGAACAAGATGAACGCTATTGATACGGGCTTCGATTGGAACAACAAATACAATATATGGTCGGGCATTATTGGTGGCTTTTTCTTACAGCTATCGTACTTCGGCACCGATCAATCGCAGGTGGGCAGATACCTAACGGGTAGCTCGGTAGCGCAGAGCAGGCTGGGCCTAATCATGAATGGCTTGGTGAAGATACCCATGCAGTTTCTCATACTGGCCATAGGTGTGTTGGTGTTTGTATTCTACCAGTTTAACCAAGCGCCTATCTTCTTTAACCAAACAGAGATAACGAAGCTAGAAAAGAGCCAATATGCGGGTGAGCTGAGCACCCTGCAACAACAATACGCACAAGCGGGCGAAGAAAAGCAACAAGCCGTAATGCAGCTATCGGCGGCCATATCTGCCGAAAACGATGCGCTGATAAGCGAGGCGCAAAGCCATGCCAATACCGCCGAGGGTAAGACAAAAGCCATCAAAGCCAAGCTAGGCGAGTTGATGAAAAGGAACAACCCTGCTGCGAACACCAACGACACCAACTACATCTTCCTATCCTTCGTTACACAGAAGCTACCTGTGGGTGTAGTAGGCTTGTTGATTGCTATTATCTTCCTCGCATCTATGGGCTCAGCAGCAAGTGGTTTAAACTCCTTGGCATCTACAACAGTGGTCGATTTCTACCAACGTATATTTGGTGCCGATAGCAGCAAGTTCAGCGACTTTAACATTTCGCGCATCTCTACATTACTATGGGGTATATTCTGCATCATCACGGCGCTATACGCCAGCAAGCTGGGCAACTTAATAGAGGCCGTAAATATTCTCGGCTCTTTATTCTATGGCACTATACTCGGCGTGTTTCTCGTTGCATTCTATATGAAAACCGTGAACGGCACCAGCGTGTTTATCTCAGCTTTAATAGCAGAGATAATAGTGGTGGTATGTTGGCAGGCAGATGTTGTCGCATTCCTTTGGCTAAACGTGTTGGGCTGCATCATCCTCATGTTTATAGCATGGCTGCTAAGTAAATTGCAAAGGGAGGAAGTGGTGGCTGCGTAGTAAGCGCTTTTATTTTTTCAACCACCCCCTGCCCCCTCCTATAAACAGGAGAGGGTGAAAAAGAGAATGCGCATTGCTTCTACAGATATGTCATCCATAAGGGACTAATACAATGTTTCCATTCTATTGCTAATTGTATCATACTAGCTTTACTATTATTTGGCGCGGTGCTGTTGCGCATCTCCCGTACTGTTGGTTGCCACGCGCGCACATACTTTGGACCTTCTTCTACACCAATAAAAAAAGGCCACCGATAAACGGTAGCCTTTCCTATCAACAACTAAAAAAGTATCCTTATTTATTTTCAGATATCAGCTTTTCAGCCATCTTAACATAGTCATCATTCTTAGCTTCTTTAGCTAACAAAATTACATTCTGTGCTGTTTCTACTGCGGCTTTCTTTTCGCCAAGCTTAGCTTGTATCTTAGCCTTTAGCATCCACATCCAAAAAGCTTTAGGATTATTATCGGTGGCCTTGTTCGCCCAATCTAATGCTTGCTTCAAATCCTTGTTGTTCTCGTAGTAATAGCTAGCAGCTTGAAAATATGGGCGCGTATCGTTAGCCAATGATGCATCGATATTCTTCATAATCTTAGCATCTATATCAGCTTGTACTTTGAACGACACCTTTGTTTGGTCCCATATCAACTCGATATTGGCAGTTGTATTTGTTACATCCGCTATATTGATGGTAAAGGTTTCTGTTTTAGTACTCTGCGTAACAGGCTTTACACTAAAGCGCAATACCTCGTCTTCTTTCTTGTAATCATTTACGTTACCGCCTAGCTTTAGGTCTTTGTATAGCATTATTTCCCATGCGTCTTTGTTTGGCACGGTGTATAGTGCATAGATGCCAGCCTTTACAGCCTTGCCTTCTACCGTTACATCTTCGCCGAAGGTAATTTGTGTAGCGGCATTAGCGCCGGTACGCCATACTTTGCCAAAAGGAACAACATCGCCAAACACTACGCGGCCCTTAACGCCTGGTCGAGAGTATTCAACCGTAATGTCAGACAATGCAAAAGCTTGCTTAATAGTTTGCGATGGGCTTGGAGCTGGCACCTTTAATTGTTGTGCACTAGCTGTAATAGCAGCAAAGGTAAATGCCGCCACAGCCACCTTTTTAATTGTAGAAGTAATCATGTTTTGGTTTGTTTGGTTTTGTAAATGGGGATGTAAGTTTAAACGCATTTTTTAAGGCAATGAAGCAATAGCCTTGGGTTTAACATTAGTTGGAGAAGATGCCAACCAAACAAAGTACAGCGCTAAATCATCTACCTACCTTTGCCCATCGGTATACAGCGAGGTAGCAAAGTAAAAAAAACTGCTACCCCCTACTTCACTAAGTACTTCATTTTCAAACAAATGCAAGTCAAACATGGGAACACCCCCTATTTAATCTCCACTTGTGTTGGTTGAATAACTAACCAGGTCCGCTACTCCTTCACCAACCTGCCCGTGGCCACTATGTTGCCCTTACGCTTTATGTATACGGTATAGCTGCCGCTTGGGTAATTGCCCACCTGCAGCTTTTGAAAGCCGCTGTACATAGGCAAAGCCTGGCTGTGCACGGTTTGCCCTAGGCTGTTGGCTATCTCCATCGTGGCCTCGCCCTTGCTCCAATCCGTGTAGCCGTAGTCGATGGTGGCTACATCGTTGGCGGGGTTGGGGAATACCTTAAGTATCTTCTCCTTCTCGGCTATGTTCTTTATGGAAGTGAGCGTATCACAGGGGCTGTTGGCTTCCGCGCCTAGTCTGTAGTTCGGATAGAATGGTAGACCTATTATGAAGCTTGGAAGTTTTACCGTATCCTGAAAATTAGAGTTGACACCTGTGTGGTCGGGGTTATTGATGACCGCCATATAATAGGTGCCGTTCCTTGAACTGATATAGATTTTTCCATCGGGACCCAGCTGTGCCAGGTTGTACGTAACCGGGGCAGGATTCAGATATGGATAATAATTGGCGATGACCTTTCGAGTAGAGGCTATAGGAAAGCCAAGTATATCGAACTGGAATATTTGCTTGCTTGTGCATATGTAGGCATATCTACTATTGGGTGAAAACTCACAACCCGACATTAGAAATCCCGTGGAATTGAATTTTTCGGGAAAAATGTAGCTTTCCATCAGTACTAGTGAGCCGTTGCAGCGGTTGAAGGCATAAAAGTCAACCTGCCCCAATTCGTCGTTTGTGCTCAGCATCCAGTTGCCGTCAGGAGAGAAACGATGCACGGCTGTTTGCCCTCTACTATAAATAGCCCCCCCTGTACAATTCAATGGATTCTTCTTGAGGCTGTCGCTACCATCGTATAGATATATTTGGAAGCAGTCAGTACCCTGTTTCATGGTTACCAGCCACCAGTCCCTGCCATTGGCATGGCGCACCGCCCCCATACTGCCGGAAGCGGTTACAGTATCGAAAACCTTGTCCTTGTAAAGGACCTTCCCCAAACCCATGTTCTCGGACATGTCCAACTGGCTGCGCATCAATTTTGGGAAATGAATAAATGTGGTATTAGGGAAAGTATCAACAAAGCCATAGAAGATATCATATACATTGCTGTTGCTAGGGTTGGGGAGTACGTTCATTATGGCATCGTTCGGATTTCCGTAATAGTGCCAACCAGCCAAGTTCTGCAAATAAAAACCGTTGTGCAGACTGTCACCGTTTTGCATTACACCATCGAAGGCGTCCCTTACCGTTATGCCGTTGGTGTAAAAAAGCACGTTGCCGTCATCATCGCTCATGGTAAAGTTGGCACCGCCGCCAAAGTTGATGCCCAAGGAATCATAACTAAGTAGCATCGGTTGTTGGCTGAAATCGAATTTGGATATGCCGAACCAGTACTGAAAACCTTCGCTATATCCACCCCAGCTTGAATAACCGGCCAACCATGTATAGTCCCGTTTCTGGCCAATCGAAACAAGGCTATACAGGCATAAACAGATGGTAACTATGGTTTTCATAAAGATAAATATATAAGAAAGCAAGGGAAGGTGTGCGGCTTAAGAGCATTTCGTCTCCAACAAACAGTAACTGAGGCGAGCTTGGCATTGGGTTAGCTGCGCTGATCCATGTTATGGGGCTTTGCAAATGCAAATCCCGCGGCGCATACGCGCCTGGGTCTTTTTTGCTTTGATGGATTAACTACGTTGATCCTTGATGGGGGGCTAAACAAACATAAAGCAAGCCACGCACTGCGTGCTAGTTTTTTATTTCCTGTAAATGCTTCAAGCAAGCTTGGCGATGGATTAGCTGAGCTGATCCATGTTCATGGGCTTTGCAAATGCAAATCCCGCGGCGCATACGCGCCTGGGTCTTTTTTGTTGATGGATTAACTGCGTTGATCCTAGGTGGGGGGCTAAACAAACATTATGCAAGCCACGCACTGCGTGCTAGTTTTTTATTTCCTGTAAATGCTTCAAGCAAGCTTGGCATTTCCTGAAAATAAAAAACCGCTCCTTGAAGGGAGCGGCTTGCTTTATTATTGTTGCCCGAGATGGATTCGAACCACCACAAACTGAACCAAAATCAGTTGTCCTGCCATTAGACGATCGGGCATTGACCGTACCGCTTATTGCTAAACGGGAGCGCAAAAATAATTAGGTTTCTAACTTTTGCAAATGCTTGGGCAAAAAAAATCGCTATTGTTATCTTTTCTCAATTCTACCACTTGTTTGTATTTCAATTAGCTACAACCTACCTTATGTAAGCTATTTTCCTATTTTTACGCACTTCAAAATTTGCTAATGCAGAAATTCAAATTACTGAACAACATCTTCGGATGGGTTTCTTTTGTTTTCGCCGCTATAGTATATGCCATGACTATGGAAAGTAGTGGCAGCTTCTGGGATTGCGGCGAGTTCGTATCGGGTTGCTTTAAACTACAGGTGGTGCACCCACCAGGTGCGCCTTTCTTCCTAATGTTAGGTCGCATTTTCACTATGTTTTCTGGCGCCGACCCTTTACAATATGGTGGTGCTGAAAACGTAGCCCTTACCGTAAACTTAATGAGTGCGTTATCTACAGCCGGTGCCGTTCTATTTACTTTTTGGACCACCACAGCACTAGGCCGCAAGTTTTTGGTAAAAGATGGCGAGTATACCGATGGTAAAACTTTGGCCATAATAGGCGCAGGTTTAATAGCTGCTACGGCTTGTACTTTCCTTGACTCGCTATGGTTTAGCGCTGTTGAGGGTGAGGTGTACGCGCTTTCGCAATTCTTTATGTCGTTTGTAGTATGGGCTATAATGAAGTGGGATGCCGACGATAGTCCATATGCTGACCACTGGCTAGTATTGATTGCATACATGACAGGCCTATCAATAGGTGTGCACTTGCTAAGCTTGTTGGCATTGCCTGCATTGGCAGTAGTATACTACTACAAGCGTTACAAAAACACCACCTTTATGGGCTGGATAGCTGCAGTAGCAGTAGGTTTTGTAATACTTGGCGTGTACATGAAGTTTATTATTTCTTTCACACAATCATACCTAGCAGGTATGGACCTTTTCTTTGTAAACACACTTGGTACTGGCTTCAACTCAGGTATTGTATTCGGCATATTACTGCTGGTAGCTGTGCTGGTTTCGTTTATATGGTACTCGCACACAGGCAGTAATCGCGACTTCTACATTGCTTTAGGTGTAGCTATTGTATACTGTCTTTTTGGCTTTATTATTTCCGATTCGTGGACAGCCCGTTTGCTAAGATTAGCTTTTGTAGGCGGTTTATTCTTGGTGCGAAGCAATGGTGCTGAGGCAAGGAGAGCTTTAAACATTACGATGCTGTCCATGGCGTTTAGCTACATAGGCTACATGTCGTACATTATGGTACCTGTGCGCTCTATAGCCAACCCGCCTATCAACATGAACAGGCCTACCGATCCGTTTAGCTTAAAGAGCTATGTAGACCGCGAGCAGTACGGCGATAGGCCATTGCTATTTGGCCCTGACTATACTGCTACTGGCGATGATATAGAAGACTATGTAAAAACGGGTGAGCGTTGGGTAAAGAACGAGGCTACTGGCAAATACGAGTTTGGTGGCGATAAACAGGACTATAAGTTCCGTAAAGAGGCGCAGATGTTCTTCCCTCGTATGGGCTTTTGGCAGGAAGAAGGCAAAAAGGCTGGCTTCCGCGCTTGGCTAAACCCTGAATATAACGTTGTAAACCGACAAACACGCGAGGTAGTTCAAACCTTCCCTCCTAGCGGTTTAGAGCAAGCACAACAATATGCTGCCAGCCTAAATAAAGATGGCAACTTATACGCAGTAAAAGATAAAATCTCATTTGGCGATAACATGGTATTCTTCTTCAAATACCAAGTGGGATACATGTACTTCCGCTACTTTATGTGGAACTTTGCTGGTAAGCAGAACGACATACAAGGTACTTATGGCAACGATGATGGCCGATGGATAAGCGGTATACCTTTTATAGATAATTCAGGTATGTTCTTTACGCCTGAATGGCCACAGGAAAACCTAAGCAAAGAGATGCGCGAAAACAAAGCGCGCAACCACTTTTACCTATTGCCATTTATAATAGGTATGATAGGCTTGATATATACCTTGATGAAGGATGATAAAACATTCTTGACAATACTAGTGCTATTTGGCACTACAGGTCTATTGCAGATAGTGTATCAAAATGAGCCACCTATAGAACCGCGCGAGCGCGACTATGCTATAGCAGGATCGTTTATAATGTACACCATGTGGATGGGCTTCGGCTTGATAGCCATATTTGATTGGCTACGCAAAAAAATGGCCGAAGTACCTAGTGCAGCCATAGCATTTGCACTATGTATTGCAGCGCCAATACTAATGGGTATGCAAGGCTGGGACGACCATACCCGCCACCACCGCTACACCGCCCGCGACTTTGCTATATGCTACCTAGAAAGCTGCGCACCTAATGCAGTTATATTTACACAAGGCGATAACGATACCTACCCATTGTGGTATGCGCAAGAGGTAGAAGGCGTAAGGCCCGATATCCGCATCATCAACTTATCGCTGTTAGGTGTAGATTGGTACATAGACCAATTGCGCTACAAAACCAACGAAGCTGCTCCACTTAAAATGAGCTTTACCAAAGAACAGCTACAAGGTGGTAAGCGCGATGTAACCCGCTTTAAGGCCGACCCGCGCATACCTCAGGGCGCTCCGCAAGATCTGAAAAGGGTGTTGAAGTTTATAGCTAGTGAGAAGCCGGAAGACAAAGTGATGTACCAAAGCGGCGAGAGCGAAAACTACTTGCCAGTACGTAACTTCTTCCTTGACATTGACCCTGCCAGAGCACGTGCTATGAACATGCTTTCCGCCGATGAAGATTCGCTAATGGTATCGCGCCTTGAGTGGACTATAAGCAATAATGCACTGTTGAAGAACGACCTAATGACCTTGGATATAATAGCCAACAACATTATGGAACGCCCTATATACTTTGCAGTTTCAGTAGCACCCGATGCGTACTTGAACCTAAGCAAGTATTTCCAGTTGGAAGGTCTTGCATACCGCATAGTACCTAAAATAAACCAAGGTGGCTCGCCATATACGGCGCCTGTACGTACCGATGTTACTTACAATAACATGATGAAGAAGTTCAAGTTTGGTGGCATAGCCGAAAACCCGAACATCTACCTTGATGAGAACGTACTGCGTATGACGGTGAACATACGTGGTAACTTTGGTAAACTAGCCGATGCGTTGATAGCTAAAGGCGACAATGCAAAAGCGGTGGAAGTGCTTGACTACTCGTTGAAGGTATTGCCATCTGACCGTGTACCACACTCGGTGTTCGACTATACTTACCCGCGCACCTATTATGCAGCAGGCCAACAAGAAAAAGGCCGCAAATTGCTGGAGGAAATGTTCAACAAAGCTAAAGATGAGTTGAACTACTATAAGGCAGTTTACAAATATGCTCTTGATAATGCACGCAGTAGTGGCGATTACGCTTACCTAGCACAGTTGCAAGGCGGTGCATTTAGAGATAGGCGCGAAATACGCGAACAGCTATACATTATGCAGGAAATGCTAATGGCCAGCAAGCAGTACGAAAGTGCCGAGTACGCTGCCAAGATTGAGAAGGAATTTATGGATTACAGTATGGCCTTTGTACAAGCCCCTCCGGGAGCACAACAGGCGCCACCACAACAATAATATTAAACCCCTCCC
>JAFDYM010000366.1 GCA_018267435.1 Bacteroidota bacterium
CTCATAGTACCACCCGCCACGTATAAACTGCCATTAGGGCCGAGGTCAATCGAGTAACATGCATCATCGGTACTACCGCCTATAAAACTACTGTACAACAGCTGCGAACAGTTAGTATTCAACTTGAAAACACATCCCTCTTGGCTACCTATAAGTGTGTTTTGAAAAGCACCTGCACTAACAGGAAAGTCGGAAGAGTTAGTACAACTAGCCACATATATACCGCCTGCTGCGTCCACTATTACTTCACCCCTATTCTGGTCGCCATAGTTACGCTTTAGCCTGCCCGAAGTAAATTCCTCGGGGTCGAAGTTTATACCATCTGTAGCTATTCCACCCAAATAAGTACTACCTAGCAAAGCTGTGCCAGCAGCATTAAACTTTGTTACTACTATATCTCCATCGCCGTTATAACTGGCATCGAAAGCGCCATTGCTAACAGGGTAATTAGCAGAATAGGCAACGCCATATATTATCAAGTTATCCTGCGCATCTACCACTAGCGAGTGCGGTGTTTCGTTATCGTTGCCACCTAAGTAGGTTGAGTAAACTAGCTGTGCCCCATTAGGCGTACACTTGGTAATACCCATATCGCATGCAAATGCTATACCGTTACCTTGCCCCGGCGGGGTACCAGGCGTATTTACCGAACCCGTTCCGCCACCAAAAAACAATTGAAATGCCCCAGGGGTAGTAGGGTAAAAACCACCTACGGGCGGTTCATTTACATATCCGCCTAGGTACATACTGCCATCATTTCCATAAGTGGCCGTATAGCCCCAGTTATCGGTACGTGCGCCGGTATATGTACTGAAAACAATAGTAGGGTCTATTACCAAAGGGTAAGCGGCATTGTAGCCTTGCGGCAACGAAAAGCCTAACTCATTACCATGCAGCACAAACTGGCAAGGCACTTCTACCCTATTCCCATTTATATCTTGATATGCATAAGGTTTCTGTTCTATTACATCGCCTACAGAGGTGCTTATGTATGCCATACCCTTGCGCAATGCCAAGCGTGTAGCACCTTCATACTTTATCTTTATACTATTGGCATTCCCGCCCGGGCGCAATATAAAATCATACTTCAACTGCTCATTTACACTATATACCTTCATATCTATGTTAGCATAGATATCGGTATAGCTTACTTCGCCATATATTTTTACGTTGCTAGCCCATTTATTAGGGTTATTACCAATATAGTAATTGGCATAGTCGGCATTCATTTGCCCGCCTTTAATACTTGCCGATAAGTTAGCCCCCACAAGTTCTGCCCGTACAGCATGGGCGCGTACTGTTACGTTGTGGTTGCTACCCGGGTGGTGTTCCACCTTTGCCATATCCTCATCGCTATATAGAAAGTAATAAAGCGCGTTTTTCTCCAGCAATACATTTCCACCACGTACTGCTGTGCGGTATAGCACGCGGCTATCCCACTGCCCCTTGTTTTCAGTAAACCGCACCATGGGCGGACGTACAGGTTGCTCCACGGCATTAGTACCAGCCCTTGCAGTGCAATAGACCAAACAACTTAGCAATAAGGCCTGTAAAATACGGTTCATGTATAGCGTGCCTATAAAGATAGAGAAAATATATAAAGGGTTGCCCTGCATTAAAACAAAAACGCCCTCCTTAAACAAGGAAGGCGTTTCTGGAATAATATTCTAAGTAGTCTAGTGTAGCAAGGTAAATGAACCTGACACTTTAACATCTTTAGTTTGGCCAATGTTCGCATCATCTGGCACACGTACTGTTAAGTAGTATACAAATGTACCAGCAGGCTGCATTGCACCGTTAAAGTTACCATCCCATGGGTCGGTATTGTTGTGTACCAATGCACCCCAACGGTTGTAGATACGGAACTCGGTTACGCTTTGGTAAGCACCTAGCAATACAGGGTAGAAGTTATCGTTTTTGCCATCGCCGTTAGGACTGAAAGCGTTAGGCACTTTAAACTTCTCGCCGAACTGGATGAACACGCTTACGGTAGTACTATCCATACAACGGCTGTTAGGATCGGTTACATATACTGTGTAAACAGTTTCCTCAAGCGGGCTAGCTGTTGGATTAGCTATGGTTGAATCATCCAAGGTACTACCTGGGGTCCATGCATAAGTAAACGTAACATCATTGTAAGCAGTCAATACCGTCAACTGTGATGTTTGGCCAGCCAATACGCTATCAGGCGATGCAGTAGCAGTAGGCTGTATACAGTTAATACGCACTGCTATATCAGTTTGCGTAGCTGAACAACCATCTGCATTTGTTACTGTTAAGCTATAGAATGCAGTATCGTTATTAGTAGAAGCAACATACAATGTATCGTTGTTAGATATGTTTGAGTTGCCATCGTTCCAAGTGTATGTAGAACCTGCAGCTACGCCAGTAGCAGTAAGGGCAACTTCAGTACAGCATGAAGATGTGTAAGCATCAACATTAAACACAGGAAGCGCACCAGCTGTAACAGTAGCAGTACTTGAGCTTTGGCAAGTACCTATGCTAGCAGTTAAAGTATAAGTGCCAGCTACAGTAGCTACAAAACTATCGTTTACAACAGGACCAGGGGTCCAAGTATATACTACGCCAGTATCGCCAGGGCTGTACAATGTTACACCATTGCTGTTAGGGCATAACACCGCTGCAGCAGGGTTAATAGTAGAGCTAGGAGGAGCTGTGTATATAACCGTTGCAGTAGTTGAAGTTACTGTACAACTATTTGCATCGGTTGCAGTAAAGCTATATGTACCAGCATTATTTACTGTTACCGTTTGGCCAGGCAGGTTGCCAGGGCTCCATAGGTAGCCAGTATAGCCAGCATCGCCGCTAAGTGTTACAGGTGTGTTTTCGCATACAGTACTGCTAGCAGGTGTAGCTACTGGTGTAACTACTGTAAAGTTGCTAAGCGTAAATGTATCTGAAGTATAAGTACAGTTACCATCGTTAACTACTACATAGTATATACCCGGCGCTGAAGCCTGTATTGTAGGAGTAGTACCGCTAGGGAACCAGTTGTAGCTTACATATGGACCGCCGCTAGCAGCTACAGTTACCGAAGTACCTGGGCATATAGTATCCTCATCAGCAATCAAGGTAACAGGTACCGATGTGAATTGGTATACAGTTATAGTATCGCTAGTAGGGCAGAAACCGTTGCTTACAGTTACTACGTAAGTACCTGCAGTATTAACTGTAAGTGTAGAGGTAGTATCGCCACCAGGCAACCAGCTATACGTTAGGTTAGTGCCTACTGCATTAGGATTAAGCGTAGTAGTACGGCCTAAGCAGAATGTATCGGCAGTAGCCGTAAGGTTAACCACAGGTGCCGGAGCAAATGTAACTGTAGATGTATCTGAAGTTACGCTACAGCCGTTGGCATCTTCAGCAGTGTACCAATAGTCGCCAGGGCCAGTTACCGTAAGTGTAGGACCGTTAGGGCCTAGGCTCCATACCACATTGGTTAAGCCTGCCTCAGCAGTAAGTGTAACCGATTCGCCAGTACATGCACCAGTATCAGCCAATGCAGGTTGAGGCACCGTAAAGTTGCTCAAGGTAAATGTATCTGAATTAAATGTACAGCCGTTTTGAGTAACAACTACCCAATAGCTACCTACAGTATCGGTGGTAAACGATTGCGTTTGTGCACCGTTATTCCATTGGTAAGTATCGTATGTGCCAGCTACCGACACTACAACATCCTGACCAGGACATACAGAAGTATCGTTATTAGTTACAGCAGGTGTGCTAGGCAACTGGAATACGCTAACAGAATCAACCACTGGGCAGAAACCATTGCTTACAGTTACATAATAAGTACCGCCTTGGTTTACTACCAAAGTATCAGCATTACCTGCTATAGGGCTCCAGTTATAGCTAAGTGCTGTACCTGTAGCATTTGCCCTAAGTACTGTAGTAGCACCAGCGCATATTGTATCATCATCTGTAGTTAAGTTTACAGTAGGTGCCGGAAGGAAAGTAACTGATGCAGTATCAGATACTACTTGGCAACCATTCACATCTTCAGCAGTATAATAGTAAGTACCATCAACCAATACAGTTACACTAGTACCAGTAGTAGCATCGCTCCATACTATGTTAACCAACCCTGGCTCTACAGCCAATACAAGTGGTGTACCTGTACAAGCACCAGTATCTGCCAAAGTAGGTACAGGCGTAGGGAAGTTGGTTAAGCTTACTGAGTTTGAAGCCCAAGTACAATTGCCATCAAATA
>JAFDYM010000367.1 GCA_018267435.1 Bacteroidota bacterium
CATTGTGGGACGAAGCTGAAAGCTTCGACCAGTGCGGCTATATGAAGAACTGCCAACAGGCTGTGCGCGCGCGGCAGCCAACAGTAGGAGAGGTGCGCAACAGTATGGCGCATAATAATCTTTTAGAAAGTTATAGGAGGATATACCAGCTTATGGATTTGCGGTATGTGTGTAGAATATATTACCGTTAATGTGTCGCCTATGTGCTCTATGTTATTGATGCAATTTCCTTCGTAATTTCTATTACCTACATCGTAATAGTACTTGATATGCCTTTTTTTAGGGCCTTTGCCATGGGAATAGTGATATTTATAAACTATAGCAATGCTTGTTTTGCCATATAGCTTTAGTTCCTTATCGTCGAATCTTTTTATGGCTGATTTGTAGATTGCCCAATACCCTCCAAGTAGTACCATCAATAGCAGTAGTACTAGTGCATTCGTTTTTCGTTTGGTAACTAAAAATGTAGCCTTACGGTATTGGCTATAGCTAATACTAAGCGTAAATGCCATGGCACAAAAGTTGAGCGATAATACAAAGCAGCTATAAACTGTAAGTATAATAGCGGGAACAATAGCTAATGGAAATGAGTACGTAAAGTGATAAGCAAACCATACCCCCAACAAAGCGCCTATTGTGCTTAATGTAATGTGGGAAATGTTTTTTATGGCTTGACTACGCCTCATCGTTGTAGTACAACTTGTAGAAGTTCATGCGGCGTTCGTCGTCGTAGCCACGCTCAATCATATCGAGGTTGCCGTGGATGTACACGTGGAAATTCTTATCGAGCTTGAGGATGCTTTTGAAAATCTTCGATTGCTTTTTAACCGCTACACCCGATATATCGAAACCATCGTTGAAGTCGAAAGGTGCAGTGTCCTCATAGTCCTTCTTAAAGTTATTGAACGATTCGATGATTTGTGGTTCCTGCATTACCTCGCGCGTAAAGCTTTCGTAGTCGAACTGCTCGTTGGTTTTGAAGAAGGACACTGATTTGTTCAGCAAGTCTATCTGCTCGGTGCGCGCTACCTCAAACTGTTGTGGCAGTACATCGGTTACATAGTCCTTACACATAGCCATAAACTCCTTCGTTTTGTGGTAGCTATCGTTGGTAGCCTCTAGGCCCAGAAATTCCTGCTTCCAATACACGGCTTCTTCGCCTTTGTTTTGGTGGTCGCGTATGCAAACGCGGTAGCCTTCGTCCTCGTTGGTGCGCAGTATCAAGCAAGCTTTATCTATAGCCGCAAGGTTGATACCCTCGTCTATTTTGTAGTCGAACACTTCGCCGTTGTTCTCTATCTTCATAAAGGGCGCCTTGTTCTCGCTTTTGAAAATGCCTAGTGCCTCTACCTCTTCCTCAAAGTACTGCACGCCCTTCATAAACACTACATACACCTCGCCGCCGCTTATTTTGGGGTGGTTACTTTCCTGATACAGCAGCTTGGTTATATCTACGCTGGCATCGTACAGCTCTGTTTCATCATTAAAAAAGCTTTTGGCCACGTTGTACACATTGTTGCCTGTAAGCCCAATAGGAGAGGTAAAGTTGAAAAACTCGTTGCCCTGAAAGCTGCCCGTAAAGAACTTTAGCAGCTCGGTGCGCTCGTCCTTATCGCGTATTTCGGTAGGGGCTTTAGATAGGGAATAGCCTTCGTCCATATTGCGGTTGCCCGTTTTATGGATACACAATTGCATAATGTAGGCATCGAGAAATGTAAGCATGGGCTAGGTTTTATATAACAGCAAAACCACGCCGCAATGCAACGTGGTTGTACTTATCTTAATTAGATTATTCTTATAACTATTCAGCTACCAATTCAAACTTGTAGCCTTCCATAATAGGGTTGGCCAATAGTTTTTTGCAAGCCTCTTCTACCTTGGCAGTAGCAGCTTCTTTGCTATCGGCAGTTAGCTTTATGGTAATGTGCTTGCCTATGCGTACATCGGCTACTTCTTTAAAGTTTAGCTTCTGTAGGCCGTGCTCTACCGCCTTGCCTTGTGGGTCCAACAATTCTTTAAGAGGCATTACGTCTATTTCTGCTCTGAAGTTCATTTTGTGAATAGTTTTTGTGCTATTGAAATAAGTATGTATAGGATGATAATAACCGATACGGCGGCGAATTTAAGCGTTGCCAATAAAACTACCGAAAGAATTATAAACAAGTAGCGGATTTCGTTGCCCTTCCAGCCAAAACTTTTGAATTTGAACGAGAACATAGGCAGTTCGGCTATCATTAAGAACGATACTATCACGGTAGTTGTGTATAGAAAAGCGGCAGAATTGGTGATATCTGCCAAGTTATACGGATTGTAAATATGTATCAACAAAATACCTGCTATAAACAAAGTAGCAGCAGGCGTAGCCAAACCAATAAAGCCATCGCTTTGGCGGGTGTCGATATTGAACTTGGCTAGGCGCAGGGCGGCAAAGAGGCTTACCAAAAAGCCAGGCGCAGCTACCCATAATTTAGCATCGAAGGGTGCATCGTGTGTGGTTGTGCCGATAAGGTTAAACAGGATAGCACCTGGTAGAAAGCCAAAACTTACCACATCGGCCAATGAGTCTAATTGCTTTCCAAGATCGCTATTGGTTTTGGTAAAGCGCGCAGCAAAGCCATCGAAAAAGTCGGCCACCAATGATACCAATATACACAGCGGAACTAGCTCCCATTTGTTGTTGAAAAGGAACACCACGCCCAAGCAACCCGAGAACAGGTTGATGAGTGTAAGTATGTTGGGTAATGAGAATAATTGGAGATATGTCATACTACTTTTTCGCGTTCATTATCTCCTCAATATGTTCAGCCTCTATTGGTATGTTCTTCATTAGGTCGTTAGGCTTGCCATCGGTTATAAGTATGTTGTTTTCTATACGTATGCCCAGGTTTTCGGCAGGTATGTATATGCCCGGTTCGCAGGTAAGTACAGCGCCAGC
The DNA here is from genome assembly GCA_018267435.1 of Bacteroidota bacterium. GTDB lineage: Bacteria > Bacteroidota > Bacteroidia > Chitinophagales > LD1 > Bog-950. The sequence continues at coordinate 2,936 of JAFDYM010000367.1, forward strand.
TTTTAGCTTGGCAAAGCGGTTGCCTACATCGTGCACATCTAGCCCTAAAAAGTGCGCCGTGCCGTGTGGGAAATATTTTTTGTAGGCTGGTACTGCCTTATCTTGGTTCTTGATGTCGGTTTTGCTCAATAGCTTTAAGCCTACCAATTCATCTTCCATTATTTTACCTACCTCTTGGTTCAATTCGTTTAGAATTACCCCTGCCTTCATCATGGCCCTAGCCTTGTTATGTACGCGCAATACTGCATTGTACACATCCTTCTGGCGCTTGCTATACCTGCCGTTTACGGGCACGGTGCGGGTAAGGTCGGCATTGTAGTTGCCGTACTCTGCAGCACAGTCCATTAGTAATAGGTCACCATCTTTACATTGTGCATCGTTGCTTACATAGTGCAGCACGCAGGCATTGCCGCCAGTGGCTACTATAGGTTCATAGGCTTGGCCACTACCACGGTTTATAAGGTATTCGTGGGTTAGTTCTGCTTCTACTTCAAACTCCCATACGCCTGGTTTTATAAACTTCAATGCACGTAAAAAACCTTTCGCAGTTATATCTATAGCCTGTTGCAACTGCACTATTTCCAACTTCGATTTTACGGTACGCAAGTCGTGCATAATAGGGGCAGAGCGCTCGTATTTGTGCAAAGGAAAACGGCGCATCAATTCGCGGGCAAAAACTATCTCAGGCGTATTGTCGCTGCCTGTGCTGCGGTCGTGTTCGTTAGTGTTTAGATATACTATATCGGTATAGTGCAACAGCATGCTCATTATGCTATCGAACTGGTCGGCCCATAGCACGGTAGATATGCCCGAAGTATCTTGCGCTTCTTGCTGGTTCAGCTTTTTGCCTTCCCACACGGCTATCATTTCATTGGTGCGGCGCACAAACAATATCTCTTGAAATTTCTTTTCGGGCGCATCAGGGAACAGTATCAAAAAGGTTTCTTCTTGATCGACACCTGTTAAATAATAAAGGTCTGGGTTCTGCCTCCACTTATAGTGCGCATCGGCACTGCGGCTTGGTTGCTCGTTCGAAACGAAGATGGCAATGGCGCCTTTCTTCATGTTCTTAACATAATTCTTCCTGTTCAGTTTAAACAGCTCGGCACTTGGTGCGGTATAACGCATAGGGTTATTAATTGATTGTGAAAACGAAGGTAAGAAAAACGTATGGATGATGGATGTCCGATGTCGGATGAATGGAGAAGCAGCCGAATTGCGCTTTGAAATGTAATTTATTAACCCATTAAGGGTAATCTTTCTTCGCCCTCGCCACCCGTCCCCCGTCCCTCGTGCCTAG
>JAFDYM010000368.1 GCA_018267435.1 Bacteroidota bacterium
CACTACTATCCAAACCAAATTAGTAATAGCTTGCGATGGTGCACATTCATCTTTCACTAAAAACATAGCTGGCCTTAAAACAGAATCTGCGCACAACTGCCACGGCCTGCGTGCATATTACAAGGGCGTGAAAGGCTTAGATACCGACAACTTTATTGAGCTACATTTCATTAAAGATATACTACCTGGCTACTTCTGGATATTTCCATTACCTAATGGCGAAGCGAATGTAGGTATAGGTATGCGTGCCGATAAAATGACTGAGAAAGGCATTAACCTAAAGAAATCATTCGAACAGGTAATAGCACACAACCCGAGCATAGCAGCACGTTTTAAGGATGCAGAACTGGTGGATGATATAAAGCTATATGGTTTGCCACTAGGCTCGAAAAAGCGCCCATTAAGCGGCGATAACTACATGCTGTGCGGCGATGCCGCTATGTTGATTGACCCATTTACCGGCGAAGGAATAGGCAATGCTATGATGAGCGGCATGCATGCTGCTAACCAAGCGGCCCTATGCATACAACAGAACAACTATAGCGCTGCCTTTATGCAGCAATACGATACTACCTTGTATAAACGCCTATGGAGCGAGTTGAACCTTAGCTACCGCATGCAGCAGTTGGTTAACTATCCATCGCTGTTCAACTTTGTGGTGCGCAAGGCCAATAGCAACAAAGTACTGCGCGAAACTATATCATGCATGTTCGAGGATATAGATATGCGCGCCAAATTGAAGAGCCCCACGTTTTATTTTAAACTGCTATTTTCGTAGCCACAAAAACAAGTATTGATATGAAGAAGATGTTGACACTGGCATTTGCCCTATGCAGTTGCACCATAATGTTGAACGCGCAGAACCATGGCAACAGCCATGCTGCCAAAGAAAAGAAAGGCAAGAAAAGCAAAACCGAAACAAAAGCCAATACTAAAGCTACTACTAACAGCTATGGTGCCGCTATAACTAAAGATGGCGCAGTAGATGTAAAAACATTGCCTGCTAAAATGAAAGGCCAAAAGAGCATGACCGTAAAAATAAGCGGCGATATAGTAGCTGCTTGTAAAGTAAAAGGCTGCTGGATGACTGCCGACCTAGGCAATGGCGAAACCATGCGCATACGCTTTAAAGATTACGGATTTTTTGTACCCAAAGATGCAGGTGGAGATTTCTTTTATGCCCAAGGCGTAGCGAGCTGGGATACTACCAGCGTAGCACAGCTACAGCACTATGCTGAAGATGCTGGCAAAAGCGAAGCGGAAATAGCAAAAATAACCGAGCCTAAGATTGAATTGGTGTTCCTAGCAGAGGGTGTATTGATAGAGCCACGAAAAAAATAGAAAAAAATTTCGGCGAAGGTTTTTACTTTTCAAGAATGCCTTTATATTTGCGTCCCGCTTCGGAAACGAGGTAGGAAAAACAAGGTTAGATTTCGTAGCTCAGCTGGTAGAGCAATACACTTTTAATGTATGGGTCATGGGTTCGAATCCCATCGAAATCACTAAAAAAGCGATACAGAAATGTGTCGCTTTTTTGTTTTTATGCCAGTTACATACATCATCTTTTCAGCCAAACTAAACAAATACTATGTAGGTGCATGTATCGACATGGGCAGAAGGTTGTATGAACATAACATTGGCCACTCAAAGTTTACGGCAACAGGTATACCATGGGTACTAGTTTACCAAGAGCAACATCAAACATTGCAGCTAGCCAAGAAGCGTGAGCTTGAAATCAAGAAAAAGAAAAACAGAAAATACATTGAATGGCTTATCAGCTCCGCTAGCTAGAGCATCCCGACTTTTGTCGGGAGGGTCATGTCCCGACATAAGTCGGGACCGATAGCTATCGGAACATCGAAATCACTAAAAAAGCGACAAACAATGTGTCGCTTTTTTTATGTCTATAGATCAACCTAAGCTGTACAATCTTAACTGTAACAATAAACTTTTAATGTAAAAACAAATCAACATTGCAGTATGCAGGTTCTCCATTAACGGAAACACCTTGCCCGCAGCCGTAGGGATTACGGCACTATTTTAAAGTTACTGTGGACATGATAATCTCTGGTGATTTCCATAATTAGTGAATTGTCCTCGCTAAAAATTATTGTTTCCCAAAATGCGCTACGCATAAATCCTTCCCAATCTGAAATAAATATTTCGGTTGGGATTTTAACTGTTGGACCGTTACCGCCTGCATAATAAGGTATTACTAGGTTTTGTACTTTACCCAACTGTGATTGCAGAAACCAGCTACTAACTTTTTCTTCCCATCCAACGTAGTCAAAGAAGCTTTTATAATAGTTAGGCATCTTAGTCCAATCAATCGTTGTTTCGGCACGATTCATTCCTGTTAAAGAATTCGACAATGGGATATCTAGTTTCTTTAATAATTCATCACGGTATGAAAGAGAATCGTATGATAGAACCTCCAATTTATCAATAACCTCAACAAGTTTCCAATTCTTTATTTCCATGTTATTTTTTCTAATCCCTTCCACATATCTTCACAAACTCGCAATACACACAGCGCTCTACATCTTCTATTTTGGTGAAGGGTACCGTAGTGTCTAACAACTCGCTCATGGTTGCTTTCAGCTTATCTTCAAATAGCAGTATGGTTTGTGTGTCGATGATGTCATTCGTCTTATCTAAGCGCAACGTATCCAGGCCAAAGCCTGCATCGCGCAGCCAGTATATACCCGAACGTATGGGCACATCTACACTGCCATTGGCGCGGTAGTATAGCCACGAGTAAACCAATAGCTGCACAGTTTTGCTATACTTCGGGTCGGCAAATAGTGCCAACCAAGTATCATCATTCAGTATCGGTATCACCGATTTGGTAGATGTTTTATAATCGGCTATCTGAACTATGTCGTCCACCTTCTCTATACGGTCTATTTTGCCTTGTATGGTTATCTCCTTACCGCGTATGTTCATGGTGTGCGCCAAGCGGCCTTCCAACATCTCCACGCGCATTTCGGCACCGCTATCATCCAGCGTTTCTACGTTCGTTATCTGCGCCTTCAAAAATTCCTCCACCAACTTCACACATACTTTGTATAGCAACAAGTTCTTACCCCTGCTCAACGATTCATTATCGAAACGCGCCTTTAGTTCTTCCTTCACCAAGTGTTCTATGCGCGCCTTATCAGCCAACGCAGCTTTCAAGTACTCTACCTGTATCGGCGTATCCAATCTATCTTTATAGATATGCTCCAATGCATAATGCACCGCCGAACCAATGGTGGAAGCCTCTAAGCTCTCCTCCATATCATCTTGCTCGCGCAGGCCCGCCACATAGCGGAAGTAATATTGCAGCGTACAGTTGATGTAGGTATTCAATGCCGAAGGCGACATGCCCTGCTCTGTATTCAGCAATAGCTTATCCAACTTCTCAATGATAGCTTCGTTCTTCTCTATCACTATTTCTTGCTCCTCCACATTAGCAGGTGGATCAACAGCAAACACCATATCCTCAATACTCGCTTGCGGATTGCTCTGCCTCAACTCTGCTTCCAACTGCAATATATATCTGCTCTTCTCGCCACCCCCCAATTCATCAGGCTCGGTATTGTAGAGGATAAATACATTCTCCGCCTTCTGCAATAAACGGTAGAACAAGTACGCCGTAGTAGAATCGCGTTCTCTGTATGTAGTCAAAAATTCAGCCTGCAACTCGAATGGTATATAGGTCTTCGTGCTCTTACCCGATGGCAATATGCCCTCGTTGGCAGAAAGGAAAATGACGTTCTTAAAATCTAGCGAGCGCGTTTCGTGCAAGCCCATTATCTGCAAGCCCTGCACAGGGTCGCCTTCTAGCGGCACACGCTCGTTGCGGAAGTTCTCGCGCAGCAAGGCAATGTATG
>JAFDYM010000369.1 GCA_018267435.1 Bacteroidota bacterium
AAAGAAAATTGCCGACCTAGAACATGTAGGCGACGATATAACACATAATATTTTCACCGAGCTAGGTACCAACTTCATTACCCCATTCGATAGGGAGGACATACACTATTTGGCGTCAAGCCTTGATGATATTGTTGATTATATACATGGCTCAAGCAAGCGCATGGATATGTACCGCATTGACGATTACACACCAGCCATGAAGAAGTTGGCTGAAATAATAGAGAACAGTGCCAAAGAAATACATATAGCTGTAAGCGACCTGCGCCATATGAGTAACCCAATAAGGATACGCGAAGCCATTGTACGCATCAACAGCTTAGAAAACCACGCCGACGATGTTTTTGATGCCGCAATTGCGGATTTGCTAAACAACGAGAAAGATGCAGTGCAAGTAATAAAAATGAAGGAGCTACTTTCTATTATGGAAACAGCTACTGATAAGTGCGAAGATGTAGCGAATGTAATAGAGTCGATATTGGTGAAGAACTCGTAGTACAACATAATTTATGTGGCAAGGGGATAAGGTTCGTACTTTATCCCCTTGTTGTTTTAACTAGGTAAAACGGCATTTATAGCTTACTTTCGCGCCCTTAATTCAGCAGCAGAAATAATGATTACAGTAAACAACCTATCGCTACGATACGGCAAGAGGACTTTATTTGAAGATGTGAACCTAAAATTTACCAGTGGCAACTGCTACGGTATAATAGGTGCGAACGGTGCGGGTAAGTCTACCTTTTTAAAAATATTGCAAGGCGAAGTGGACCCTACTACAGGCCAAATAGCGTTTACCAAAGGTATGCGCGTGGCAGTGCTAAAGCAGAATCACTTTGAATACGACGAGGTGCAGGTATTAGAAACAGTACTAATGGGCCACAAGCCATTGTACCAGTTGATGAAGGATAAAGAAGCGCTTTATGCCAAAGAAGACTTTACCGAAGAGGATGGCAACAAAGCCGCCGAAATGGAGCAGCAGTTTGGCGAAATGGGCGGCTGGGATGCCGAGAACAGCGCAGCCGAGCTATTGAGCAACTTAGGTATAAGCGAGGACCTACACTACAAAACAGTAAAAGAACTTGACGGTAACCAAAAGGTACGTGTGCTATTGGCGCAGGCGCTATATGGCAACCCCGATATATTGTTTTTGGATGAGCCTACCAACGACCTGGACGTACACACCATTAACTGGTTGGAAGACTTCCTAGCCGACTATCAAGGTATCATCCTTGTAGTTAGTCACGACCGTCACTTCCTAGATGCGGTATGTACCAATATCTGCGATATCGACTTTGGTAAAATGACGATATACAGCGGTAACTACTCGTTCTGGTATCAGTCATCGCAACTAGTAGCTAGGCAGAAAGCCGATGCCAACAAAAAGGCAGAAGACAGGATCAAGGAATTGCAAGATTTCATCCGCCGTTTCTCGGCCAATGCAAGTAAGAGCCGCCAGGCTACCAGCCGTAAAAAGGCATTAGATAAAATTAACCTGGAAGACATTAAGCCAAGTAGCCGTAAGTATCCTGCCATTATGTTCAACAACGTACTGCGCGATGCGGGCAACGAGATACTGGATGTACAAAAGCTTTCGAAAACTGCCAACGGCGAATTGCTTTTCAGCAATGTAACCTTCAACGTTAAGCGCGGCGATAAAATAGCTTTGGTGTGCAAAAACAGCTTGGCTATTACTGCATTCCTAAACATACTAGCTGGCGACGATAAAGACTTTACAGGTACCTTTAGCTGGGGCGTAACTACTACCGTGGCAAGTATACCTAACGATAACCACAAGTACTTTGAAGATGTAGATGCCAACTTAATTGACTGGTTGCGCCAATACTCGCCCGATGAGAAGGATGAGACTTTCATCCGTGGTTTCTTGGGCAAAATGTTGTTCAGCGGCGAAGAGGTATTGAAGAACTGCAACGTGTTATCGGAAAAAAAAAAAATGCGCTGTATGTTTTCGCGTATGATGTTGATGCGCGGCAACGTGCTATTGCTAGATGAACCTACCAACCACTTGGACTTGGAAAGTATTACTGCATTGAACAACGGTATGAAGGATTTTAAAGGCACGATTATTTTCAGTAGCCGTGACCACGAGTTGACCGAAACCATTGCAACGCGCGTAATAGAGCTAAGCCCTTATGGCATGATAGATAAGGAAATGACTTTCGACGAGTACATTAACAGCGACCGTGTAGACGAGCAAAGGCAGCAACTATTAGGGCCTAACTACTTTAAGCTATAATTTGATTTTTAAGAGCGGCATTGAAAAGAATAAAACCGAAGCGCAACGTGAACCCCACCCCAGCAAAAACTAAAGTACGTACTTCTACCATGCCTAACTCTGGCAAAGGTTTGTTTGCCGAGCAGGACATAAAAAAGGGCGAACCTATAGCTATGATAGTAGGCCCTGTATATACCGAGGCTGAACTTAAAAACATAGTGCGCGACGAGTATATATTGGAAGATGTATGCGGCACCCGCTTTATAGATGTGGAAGGCCCAGCCCGATACGCCAACGATGCACGTGGCTTAACCCGTGTGCCAGGTGTAAACAACAACAGTGCTTTTCTTGCTTATGAGGACGGCACACTATGGCTAGAATCGACCAAAAAGATAAAAGCCGGCGAAGAGATATTTGTAGCCTACGGCAAGCAATACTGGAAAGAAATAAAGCAGCGCATAGACGCCCAAAACGCCCAGCCAAAAAGGAGTAGTAAGTAGGATCTGCTAGCCTCCTAAAGTAACTAATCGCTTTGTTGCCATAGCTTGGCCCGTGATTTAAATCACGGGCTACGGATAGGTAGCCTTTATGCGTAGATGTGTGATTAAGTAAATACGAGCGCAAAGTTCCTATATCCTCAATAGCCCATGAATTAATTCATGGGCTAAGAGCGAAGCCAACACAATTAATACCTTATCATTGCCATCAAACAATTAGAAGATGTCGAACATAAAATACCCAACCGCATTTTTGCAGCGTATGCAGACGCAGCTGGGTAATGGGTTCGATACATTTATTGAAACGCTGAACGGCTCCTCTCCCACTTCTATCCGCTTAAATCCATATAAGAAAACAGCGCAGTTTGATGCTGCGGCACAAGTGCCTTGGTGCACCAATGGCAAGTACTTGGCCGAGCGTCCTTCATTTACATTCGACCCGCTTTTTCATGCAGGTACCTACTATGTGCAAGAGGCTGGCAGTATGTATGTAGAGCAAGCATACAAGCTAGCCAATGCCGATAACAAGCCTGTGCGCGTACTAGATATGTGCGCAGCACCAGGCGGCAAAAGCACACACTTGCTTAGCCTAATGGGCAGCGATAGCCTGCTAGTAAGCAACGAAATAGTGCCCAACCGCAATAAGATATTGCAGGAAAACATAACCAAGTGGGGTACTGCCAATACCGTAGTTACTCAGAACAAGCCAGAGGACTTTAATAGGCTGAAGAACTTCTTCGACATTATATTGATAGATGCACCTTGCAGCGGCGAGGGCCTCTTCCGTAAAGATAAAGATGCCATAGGCGAGTGGAGCGAGGACAATGTAGCCATGTGCAGCACGCGCCAAAAGGACATCCTTCTACACGCCTACAATGCGCTAAAGCCTGGCGGCTACATTATATACAGCACTTGCACCTACGAGGCCGTAGAGAACGACGAGAATGTGCAATACGCCGAGACCCTAGGTATGCAGCAAATAGCATTGCCAAAGGTAGAAACAGGGATAGCCTCAACCGATAAGGGCTTGCAATTCTACCCCCACTTGGTGCAGAGCGAAGGTTTCTACATAAGCCTATTGCAGAAGCATAGCACCGAAGAATATGACAGCATATTCATTAACCCAAAACAGATAGATAGCAGTAGCAATACCGACATACTGGCGAAGTATTTGGATAAACCAGAGCAGTTCAACGCTATAAGCAAAGGCGATATGCTGATAGCCCTACCTAAAAATATTCAGCGCCAAATACAGGCCATAGGTACGGTGCTGAACGTAAGGCATAGCGGCGTGCTGCTAGGTAACTACAAGGGTAAAGATTTTCTACCCGCGCACGATATAGCCATCAATATACACGTTAACCAAAGTATACCTGCGGTAGAACTGAATAAGGAAGATGCCATTACCTTTCTGCGCAGCGAGCCTGTAAAGGCCAATACTTCTGCGCGCGGTTGGTGCATAGCCAAGCATGAGGGCCACAACCTAGGTTGGCTAAAAGTAATGGACAACCGCAGCAACAACTACTACCCTAAAGAGTGGCGGATATTGAAGAGGTAAGAAGACCGATGACAGGGGACGAATGACCGATGTAAATTGAACACAGAGGCACGGAGAACACAGAGATTAATACGAATACATTTTGGTATGTAGATGACGCTGATTGTTATGATCAATCAAGATCTTATTTTATCATAATCACCCGTGTATGCCGCAGGCATCTGCGACTATGAATGGCAAAACCTTGTATTTCCCTCGTCACTCGTCCTTCGCTCTCGTCTCTCTTTTTTTGGCGCGGTACTGTTGCGCATTTCTCATACTGCTTTGCACCGCGTGCGACCTTCCTGCGGAGCCTAGCTTTTTACGACAAAAACAAAGGCAGAACTAATATTAGTCCTGCCTTTTGTATTTTATTATCATTAAGCAGCGTCTCACATCGTGGACTCTGCGCCTATATGCTCTATGCACAAATACTAGCCGTTTACTTTCTTATAGTCAGCTAGGAATTTTTCCAAGCCTATGTCAGTCAATGGGTGGTTGAACAAACCTGTGATAGATGAAAGCGGACAAGTAGCAATGTGCGCACCTGCCTCGGCACACTTAACTATGTGCAGCGATGAGCGGATAGATGCCGCCAATATCTCGGTTTCAAAATCGTGGATGCTGTAGATGTGCGCTATCTGCTCTATCAGTTGCACGCCATCCCAACCGCTATCGTCTATACGGCCTAGAAAAGGCGATACCATAGTAGCACCAGCCTTGGCAGCCAATATAGCCTGACCTGCAGAGAACACTAGGGTACAGTTAGTTTTGATACCGTTATCACTAAAGTACTTGATAGCCTTTACGCCATCTTTGGTCATAGGCACTTTTACTACTATGTTCTGGTGCAAAGCAGCTAGGTTTTCGCCTTCGCTTACCATACCTTTAAAGTCGGTTGATATTACCTCGGCGCTTATCGGCCCATCTACTAGTTCGCAAATGGTAACGTAGTGCTTCAATATATTCTCTTGGCCCTTTATGCCCTCTTTAGCCATTAGCGATG
>JAFDYM010000036.1 GCA_018267435.1 Bacteroidota bacterium
AGATATTCAATAACATCAACCAATGGTGGGAGAACAATAAGGCCAATGGCAAGCAGAGCGTGGTGTTCGGCTACAGCTTGGGCAAAGCGCAACGCATATTGAAATATCTCGACAAAAACATTGCACCCATATATGCGCATACTGCCATTTATAACACGCAGCAGGCCCTGATGGATTTTGGTATGGATGTGTACCCCGTGCAGCATTGGAACCCGAGCGTAACGAAAGATGAAACAGCTGGTGCCATGATAATAGCACCGCCTTCGGCATTCAACACGCCTTGGCTGAAGCGCTTTCAACCTTTCAGTACGGGCTATTGCAGCGGATGGATGCAGGTGCGCGGCGCACAGCGCAGGCGCAATGCCGATGCAGGCTTTGCCCTAAGCGACCATGCCGATTGGCCGGGCTTGTTGGAAGCGGTGAAAGCAACGGAAGCAGAGAAGGTGTATGTAACGCACGGTTACCAATCTACTTTTTCACGATACCTAAATGAGATAGGTATTGAGTCGGGTGAAGTGGTAACGGAATATGGTGATGATGAAGCTTATGACGATGCTAAAATAATAGCAGCAGGGGAGGGCGAAGAAGCAGCATGAAACGCTTTGCACAGCTAATAGAAGAAGTAACTGCGAGTACTAAAACCACGGATAAGACGAGCGCCATAGTAAGGTACTTTACGCACGCCAATGCCGAGGATAAGATATGGGTGCTGGCACTGTTTACAGGCAGAAGGTTGAAGCGCACCATTAGCTCAACGCGCCTGCATGAATGGGCTGCCGATTTAGCAGGCATACCTTTATGGCTATTTGAAGAAACCTACCACAACGTAGGCGACTTAAGCGAAACCATAGCATTGATTCTACCAGAAAGCAATAGCCAAACTGATAAGCCTTTGCACTATTGGATGGAGTACTTGAATGAACTAAGCACGCGTACAGACGAAGAAAAAAAAGAGGGCATCATCAACGCATGGTATGAGTTGGGTACTGCCGAAAGGTTTGTATTCAACAAGCTGATGAGCGCCACGTTCCGTATTGGTGTTAGCCAAGGTGTGGTGGTAAATGCACTGGCTAAATTGTATAATGTAGATGCGCAGGTAATAACCCACCGCATCATAGGCAAGTGGGATCCGTTTACCACCAACTTTGAAGAACTGCTTACGGGTGAGCATATTGATACAGATGTAAGTAAGCCTTACCCTTTCTACTTAGCATATCCTTTAGAAGAAGGCTTGGAAAGTTTAGGCAATGTAAAAGATTGGCAAGCGGAATGGAAATGGGACGGCATACGCGGACAGATTATAAAACGCAAAGGCGAACTGTTTGTATGGAGTAGGGGAGAAGAACTAATAACGGAAAAGTTTCCCGAGTATCAGCAGTTGTTGGAATATATACCCGATGGTACTGCTATAGATGGTGAGGTGATTTGCTTCAACAATAACGGCCCTATGCCCTTTAGCATATTGCAAACGCGCATAGGCAGAAAGAATGTAAGCAAGAAGATATTGGAAGATGCGCCCGTGGTATTTTTAGCGTATGATATTATTGAATATAATGGCGAAGATATTCGTAGCAATACACAGCAGGAGAGAAGAGTAATACTTGAACGCATAGTAGACGAAGTGCGTTTGCAATATGCCGATAAGCATGAGGTGAAACCTGAGGAGCCTTTTGTATTGCAGTTATCGCCATTGGTAGAAGTAGAGACGTGGGATGAGTTGACGAGCAAGCGGGAAATGTCGCGCGATATGCTGAGCGAAGGCATTATGCTAAAGCGTAAAGAATCTATCTATCAAACAGGGCGCAAGCGCGGCGATTGGTGGAAGTGGAAGGTAGAGCCGCTGAGCATAGACTGTGTGCTGGTAGCTGCGCAAAAGGGTAGCGGCAGGCGCTCAAGCCTGTACACCGATTATACATTTGCGGTGCGCGATAAGGATGGTAAATTGATAACCTTTGCCAAGGCTTATTCGGGTTTAACCGATAAGGAATTTGCGCAGGTAGATGACTTTGTAAAGCGTAATATATTGGAGAAGTTTGGGCCTGTGCGTACTGTAAAGCCACAGCTTGTTTTCGAGTTGGGCTTTGAAGGTATAGCAGCCAGCAGTAGGCACAAAAGCGGTGTGGCGGTACGCTTTCCGCGTATGCTGCGATGGCGGAAAGATAAGCCCGTGGAGGAGATAAATACACTGGACGATTTAAAGGCGCTGCTGCAAACCTATGGCAGCGCGAAGGACGAAGATAATGGCTAAGAAAACAGCAATAGGCGAGCAGGTGATACTGGACTGGATGGATGCCCAAGGTTGGCATGCGTTCCCGTTTCAGCAGCAGGCTTGGCGCGAATACCTCAATGGTAAGTCGGGCCTATTGAACGCGCCTACAGGCTGCGGTAAGACCTTTGCGCTGTATCTGCCAGTATTGATTGAATGGATAAATAAGCACCCGAAAGATTGGCAGGATAAAAAGGGCAATGGATTGCAGTTGCTATGGATTACACCGCTACGTGCATTGGCAAAGGATATACGCCGTGCCATGCAGGAAGTATGCGATGCTATATCGCTGCCATGGGAGATAGGTATGCGCAGCGGCGACGTAAGCACAGCAGAACGCAACAAGCAGAAAAAGCAAATGCCCGAGGTGCTGATAATAACGCCCGAAAGCTTGCATCTAATGCTGGCGCAGAAGGACTATCCGAAAGTGTTCAGCAATTTGCATACGGTAGTAATGGATGAGTGGCATGAATTACTCGGCAGCAAGCGCGGTGTGCAGGTAGAATTAGCACTAAGTAGATTGAAAACCATAGTGCGCGAAAAGCAGAAAAAAGAACTGCGCCTTTGGGCTATAAGTGCCACCATTGGCAATATGGAAGAAGCTCTGGAAGTAGCACTTGGCGAGAAGCGCGAAGATGCAGCCATAGTGAAGGCAGTGGTGAACAAGAAGATGGAGATTACTTCCATTCTGCCTGATGAGATTGAGCGTTTCCCTTGGGCGGGGCACTTGGGTATAAAGTTGGTAGAGAAGGTGATGCCGATACTGGATGAGAGTAAGACAACATTGCTTTTTACCAATACACGCGGTCAGTCGGAGTTATGGTTCCATACATTGCTCAATACTCACCCTGAGTTGGCGGGCTATATTGCCTTGCACCACGGCTCGATTGATGCAGAGGTACGTACCTGGGTAGAGGATGCATTGCATAGAGGAGAACTGAAGATTGTAGTCTGCACTTCATCGCTCGATTTAGGTGTCGACTTCCGCCCTGTTGATTCGGTAATACAAGTAGGTTCGCCGAAGAGCGTGGCGCGTTTTCTTCAACGTGCAGGGCGCAGTGGCCACTCGCCCGATGCTACCAGCAAGATATATTTTATGCCTACGCATAGCTTGGAACTGGCAGAAGCTGCCGCGCTGAAGCAGGCTGTGCGCGAAGGCATCATTGAACAGCGCGTGCCTGTGATAGGTGCGTATGATGTGCTGCTGCAATACCTATGTACCTTGGCTGTAAGCGATGGCTTTAAACCGCAAGATATATTGCCCGAGGTGCGCAGCACCTATTGCTATAAAGATATAACCGACGATGATTGGGCATGGCTGCTTGGCTTTATAACCACGGGCGGCGATGGGCTTGGTGCATACGATGAATACAAGAAGGTAGATGTGATAGATGGCATCTATACCATTACCACTAAGAAGATAGCTATGCGCCACCGCATGAGCATTGGTACCATAGTTGGCGATGCTATGATAAAGATTAAGTTCCTAACGGGTGGCTATGTAGGCAGCATGGAGGAGAGCTTTATTGCGCGCTTAAACCCCGGCGATGTGTTCAGCTTAGCAGGGCGCAACCTGGAGTATGTAATGATAAAAGATATGGACGTGCTGGTGCGCAAGGCAACGGGCAAGAAGGCTATCATACCAAGTTGGAATGGTGGGCGTATGCCTTTGAGCGCTTATCTCGGCGAGGTGCTACGACATACTTACGAAGGGATGAATAGCCATAAACCGCAGGAGATAGAGATGCAGGTGCTACAGCCATTGTTCGACTTGCAACGCAAGCTGAGCCACGTGCCAAGCGAGGGTGAAACGCTGATTGAATACATTAAGAACAGAGATGGCCACCACTTGTTTGTGTACCCATTTGAAGGGCGTTTGGTGCACGAGGTAATGGCTACGCTGCTGGCATATCGCATTAGTCAAATAACACCAATTACATTCTCAATAGCTATGAATGATTATGGGTTTGAATTGCTGAGCGACCAAGAAATTCCGATCAATAATGAAATACTGGCAAGCCTGTTCGATACAGAAACTTTATTGCTCGATATACAGAAGAGTATTAACTCGACCGAGATGGCGAAGCGTAAGTTTAGAGATATAGCAGTGATAGGTGGCTTATTGTTCCGTGGTTACCCTGGTGCAGGGGTAAAGAACAAACACTTGCAGAGTTCATCATCACTGCTGTTTCAAGTATTCAGCGATTATGATCCGAAGAATATCTTGCTGCGGCAAGCATACTTAGAGGCCTTTAACGAGCAGATGGAAGAGGCGCGTTTACGCGCGGCCCTTAACCGCATTGCTGCATCGAATATTGTATTGAAATACCCCGATAGGTTTACGCCTTTTGCATTCCCGATAAAGGTTGATTCGCTGCGCGAAACTTTAACAAGCGAGAAGCTGGCAGACCGCGTGAGACGTATGCAAGCACAACTGGAAAAAAGCTAATTTCACCTCGTGGAAATTACATTGCGGCAACAGCATTTCGACTTACTGCCACAGCGCGCTATTTACTGGAAAGAACAGCAATCGCTTATACTTAGCGACCTGCACATAGGCAAGGGTATGCACTTTCGTAAAGAGGGTATTCCTATTCCTAAACAGGCTTTCGATGATGATTTGAATACATTGAATAGCTTGATTGTAGCGCATCAACCGAAGCAATTAATAGTAGTTGGCGATATGTTCCATAGTAGGCACAATAACGAGGTAAAGCTGTTCGATATATGGCGTGCGCAGTATACTGAGTTGAGCATACTTTTGGTGAAGGGCAACCATGATATTCTAAAGAAGGAAGACTACCGCGAACTGCATATCGATGTCATCAAGCAATACGAAAAAGAGGACTTTGTTTTTACACATGATAGCTGCGATAATACCAGCGATAAGTTTTGCTTTAGCGGGCACCTGCACCCTGGTGTTGCTATATATGGCCCTGCGCGGCAGTCGCTTAAGTTTCCGTGCTTCCACTTTACCCCTAAAGATTGTACGCTGCCTGCCTTTAGTAAGTTTACAGGCTTGGCTATTATAAAGCCTAAGGTAGCAGATAAGGTATTTGCTATTGTAGAGGGTGAGATAGTGAAAATTTAGCGCTGAATTTCTATATTAACACTATAGTAAAAACCTTAAACCATGAGCACAGAGAATACAACAAGGGTAACTATAGAAACAACCGTAAATGCGCCGGTAGAAAAGGTTTGGCAATACTGGACACAGCCCGAGCATATTACCCAATGGAACTTTGCCGTAGACACTTGGCAGTGCCCAAGCGCTACTAACGACTTACGCGTGGGCGGTAAATTTACCTCGCGCATGGAGGCAAAGGATGGTAGTTTCGGATTCGATTTTGAAGGTGTATATACAGATGTGGTAGAGCACAAGCACATAGCTTATGCTTTAGGCGATGATAGAAAGGTAGAAGTGAACTTCTATGCTGAGAACAACGCAACCCGTGTAGTAGAAACCTTCGACGCCGAAAACCAGAACGATGTAGAGATGCAGCGCGCAGGTTGGCAGGCCATACTCGATAATTTTAAGAAGCACGTAGAGAGTAACTAAAAACAAAAGGGGCAGTGAATAATTTCACTGCCCCTTTTGTTTTATATATAGCGCAAGCATTTATCTGTCCTTTTTCAGTGCTTCTATTTCTTTCTTCAATGCTTGTATTTCCATCATCAACTCAGTATTACTAGTCTTATCTGTACTTGGTGTAGCGCGTGTTAGTTTTTCTATCTGCTCCTGCTGCTGCTGTATAGCTTTGGTTAATATCGAAATCATATCAACGTAGTTCAAGCTTTTTGTACCTATCGAGTCTGTGCCAGTATCTACTAAGTCTGGCACTAGCTTTTCTACTTCTTGTGCTATAAAGCCATAGCGTTTGTTTTTAGGTAGGCGTTCATCTATCCAGTAGTAGCTTACTGGGTTTAACTTCTTCACTACTTCCAAGGCATTCATATCGCGGTTTACATCGCCTATATCTTTCTTCAAGCGATAGTCGGAACGGCTAGTTAAGCCAGAGTACTTGATAGAGGCCGCGCATATATCCCATGTTTGAAGGGCACCGCCCCAACCACTTGGCCAGTCGCTGTAGTACGAGCCGTTAGCTGATATGGTAGCAGCATTGGCGCCGCCACCTGTAAAGAAGGCAGTATTGTTAAAGTAAGCAGAATAGCCAAGCGCATTACCATTAGCATACAAAGCCGCGTCTACAGCAGGAATGGTAAGGGCGCCCGTACCAAGCCCTGCATATACACCCGTGGCATAGTAGCTGTTGGCCTGGTCGCCTATACCCATTACACCCGCACTGTAACCCCATGTGGCGTTGCCCCCACGTGCCACACCCAGTACACCTACGTTTTGATAGTCGGTACTGGTAGTGGTTTGTGCGGCATAGCCGTACGCTACATATTTGCTGGCATCGGCGGTTTGTGTTACATGTAGTTTAGATGTTGGGCTCAATGTGCCCACACCTACGTTTCCTCCTTTAGGCATTAATGCTATGTGGTTAGCTTGCGTGTTAAGGGTAAGTAAGTTGCTGCCTTCAGCCGTTAATGAAAATTCGTTAGCTACGCCGTTTGCACCACCCCACGCACCATCCCAAAGGAATATACCTTGGCGTGTATTGCCCGAATAGAAACCTGTCCATTCATAGCTGCCGTCAACGGCACGTTGGCCGCTCATTAATTCTAAGTGGTCGCCTACTGCCCGTATTGATTGCGCATTGCCTATGGCATTGCCATTCATGTTCAAAGTAGTTGTAGCTGTATGGTTACCTAAGTTATCTCCAGTAGGAGCTGTTATGCCCAAAAACGAAAGTACCGAAGCTGCATTGCCAGTACGTAAATAGTTATCGCCTTGCTTTACCATTATACCAGTTACACCACTGCCTACAGCATTATCGGTTGAATTAAAATAGCTGGCTACGTTAAAGCGTGTAGTGTATGCATCACCCGAAGATGTTACGTAAAACATATCACTGCCTTGACCATTGCCTACGCGAAATTCTTGCGTACCTGCTGCTACCGCACCATTATCCCAGTTTACAATCATGCTATAACCCGCAGGTGTGTTAAAGTGGAAGTTAGGGGTCATACGTATAGCGTTGTTCGATGGAAAATATCCATCAAAGCCTGCTAGTGTATTCATATTGCGCAAACGGGTAGTGGCGTTAGGGTCTACATAATAGTTAATATCATCATAGTCGTAGAATGAATTGGCACGCACTTGGCCCGTAGCGTGCACGGTGCCACCTCCAAGCGAACCTATTCCTCCCGAAGCTATACCGCCATCTGCACGGAAAAAACCGGGAATATATGTGCCACTGGTATATGCTCCACTAGGGTTAATACGCAGCCATGAATCCGAACTATTGATAGTTTCTTTACCAGCTAAAGCCAAATTGCCGTTTACATCTAGCTTTTGCGATGGGCTAGATGTACCTATGCCCACGTTCCCACCATTGTTGAATATGTTGGCACTATTTAATACCCAAGTGCTGCCGTTCCAATAGGTAGTATTGCCAGCTGCAGTACCTGCCGAAAGCGAACCTGCAGGCCCTTGCGGACCTGCTGGGCCTTGTGCACCTTGCGGGCCTGCCGCACCTGCCGCGCCTTGTATACCTTGCGCACCTTGTGGGCCAGCCGGACCTTGAGGACCCGCTGCACCCGCAGTACCCTGTGCACCCGTAGGGCCGGTAATACCTTGTGCACCTTGTGGGCCTGCCGCACCTGCCACACCTTGTATACCTTGCGCACCTTGTGGGCCAGCCGGACCTTGAGGACCTGCTACACCCGCAGTACCCTGTGCACCCGTAGGGCCAGTAATACCTTGTGGGCCCTGTGCACCTGCAACACCAGCCGTACCTTGAGGGCCTTGCGGACCTGCCGGACCTTGAGGGCCTGCTGCACCCGCAGTACCCTGCGCACCCGTAGG